>NZ_JBIUXX010000001.1:60464-255892 GCF_044744235.1 Pseudomonas sp. NPDC087346 | reverse complement strand
AGTGAAACGAGGCAGCGATCTTTTGATCTTGTTTTGAAGCAAAGTCAAAAGATCGCAGCGTGCCGCAGCTCCTACAGGGATCAGTGTTGATCCTTGCAGGAGCTCACGAGTGAAACGAGGCAGCGACCTTTTGATCTTGTTTTTGAAGCAAAGCCAAAAGATCGCAGCGTGCCGCAGCTCCTACAGGGATCAGTGTTGATCCTTGTAGGAGCTCACGAGTGAAACGAGGCAGCGATCTTTTGATCTTGTTTTGAAGCAAAGTCAAAAGATCGCAGCGTGCCGCAGCTCCTACAGGGATCAGTGTTGATCCTTGTAGGAGCTCACGAGTGGAACGAGGCAGCGATCTTTTGATCTGAGTTCGTTAAAGAAGTGTTGTATCGAAATGCTCCGGGGCGGCCCGCGAGGGGCGCCCTGGCTGTGAGCTATCTCTGAACAATTCCAACAAAGAGAGAGGCAATAGCAATGGGTGTGTATGACTACAAGAACTTCGGCACAACAGATTCCAAGGCGATGTTCAGCGACGCCATGGCAATCATGTTGTATTCCTATCACAACCTCGATAACGGCTTTGCCACCGGTTATCAGCACAACGGCTTCGGCCTCGGCCTGCCGGCCACATTGGTCACCGCACTGATCGGTGGCACTGACTCGCAAGGGGTAATCCCCGGTATTCCGTGGAACCCCGATTCGGAAAAACTCGCGCTCGACGCAGTAAAACAGGCGGGCTGGACGCCGATCACCGCCGCGCAACTGGGCTATGACGGCAAGACCGACGTTCGCGGAACCTTCTTCGGCGAAAAGGCCGGTTACACCAGCGCCCAAGTGGAAATCCTCGGCAAGTACGACGCCCAGGGCCATCTCACGGAAATGGGCATCGCTTTTCGCGGCACCAGCGGCCCGCGTGAAATCCTCATCGGCGACTCCATCGGCGACGTGATCAACGACCTTCTCGCCGCGTTCGGCCCCAAGGACTACGCGAAGAATTACGTCGGCGAAGCATTCAACAATCTGCTCAGCGATGTGGTGGCTTTCGCCAAGGCCAACGGCCTTACCGGCAAAGACATTCTGGTCAGCGGCCACAGCCTCGGCGGACTGGCAGTCAACAGCATGGCGGACTTGAGTAGCGGCAAGTGGGGCGGCTTTTTCAGCGACTCCAACTACATCGCCTACGCCTCGCCAACTCAAAGCGCCACCGACAAAGTGCTCAACGTCGGCTACGAAAACGACCCGGTGTTCCGCGCGCTCGATGGCTCGACCTTCACCGGCGCATCGGTCGGCGTCCACGACGCTCCACACGCATCGACCACCGACAACATCGTCAGCTTCAACGATCACTACGCCTCGACCGCGTGGAATCTGCTGCCGTTCTCGATCGTAAACATCCCGACCTGGATCTCACACTTGCCCACCGGCTACGGCGATGGCATGACCCGGGTGCTGGACTCGAAGTTCTATGACCTGACTAGCCGCGACTCGACCATCATCGTCGCCAACCTCTCGGACCCGGCGCGGGCCAACACCTGGGTGCAGGACCTCAACCGCAATGCCGAAACTCACAAGGGCAGCACCTTCATCATTGGCAGCGACGGCAACGATCTGATTCAGGGCGGTAGCGGCAACGACTACCTCGAAGGTCGCGCAGGCAACGACACCTTCCGTGACAGCGGCGGCTACAACATCCTGCTCGGCGGCGCGGGCAACAACACCCTCGACTTGCAGCAGTCGGTGAACAAGTTCGACTTCGCCAATGATGGTGCCGGCAACCTGTACATCCGCGATGCCAACGGCGGAATCAGCATCACCCGCGACATCGGCAGCATTGTCACCAAGGAGCCGGGATTTCTCTGGGGGCTGTTCAAGGATGATGTGATTCACAGCGTCACGGCCAGCGGTTTGAAGGTCGGCAACAACCTCACGCAGTACGAATCCAGTGTCAAAGGCACCAGCGGCGTCGATACGCTCAAGGCGCACGCGAGCGGCGACTGGCTGTTCGGTCTCGACGGTAACGATCACTTGATCGGCGGGGCGGGCAATGACGTGTTTGTCGGCGGCGCCGGCAATGACCTGATGGAGTCGGGCGGCGGGGCGGATACGTTCCTGTTCAACGGCGCGTTTGGTCAGGATCGGGTGGTCGGCTTCACGGCCAACGACAAACTGGTGTTCCTCGGCGTGCAGGGTGTGTTGCCCAACGACGACTTCCGCGCCCATGCCACGTCGGTGGGACAGGATACGGTGCTGAAGTTTGGCGGTGATTCGGTGACGCTGGTCGGGGTGTCGCTGAGTAGTCTGAGCAGCGATGGCGTGGTGATCGCCTGATGTTGATGTGGTGCCGATAAGGGCGCCATCGCTAGCAGGCTAGCTCCCACAGGGGATCCATGAGCTCTGAAGATCCCCTGTGGGAGCTAGCCTGCTAGCGATTAAAAGCAATTCGGTTTATGAAGTGACTCATTGGCCACTACCTGACTCAAACACCTGCACCAACAGGAATCGGCACTAAAGCCAACACATGCGCATACGTCATGTAAAGGCTGCCATTGAGTACAGGAGATTCAAACGTGAAAGGTTACAAAGGCTATATCGGAGTTCTGGGACTGGCACTGTTGTCGGCCAATGTCTGGGCCGATCTGCCTCAAAGCTCGATTCTCAGCCGTTACGGCATCAGCACCGATCAATTGCCTGCACCGGCAAAGTCCGAGATCGTTGAGCCGGTCGAAGAGAAAAGCCGTTTCCAGATCCAGCCCGAACAGCCATTGGTGAACGTCCGGCTGAGCGAGGGCGCGCCGCTGGAAATGACCGGTAATCCGAGTATCGACCACATGACGCAGCTGGATTTTGAACGCTGCCGACGACTGCAAGACGAACTGCGCCGACGCGGCGATCAGTTCGTGACCTGCGACAACAGCATCCCCGGCCAACTCCCAACGCGATAACACCAAAATCCTGGTAGGAGCTGCGGCACGCTGCGATCTTTTGATCTTGTTTTTCAAAACCTAAAGTCAAAAGATCGTCCGATCGCGGCCCGAGCGTGCCGCAACTCCTGCAGTTTTCAGTCCTCCTTGCGGACGGTGGCCACTTCATCAGCCCGTACTTTCACAGTGGCACCGGAAATATCCTCGAACTCGTAAAAACCATCCTTGTTCTTGGTTTTCGGCATGTCCTTGGTCAAATACTGGGTGCCGTTCTGCAACGTCACCACGGTCGGGGTCGAGCAACCGCCCAGTGCCAACAGGGCCGCTACTGCCAGGGGCAAGCCCAGAGTCTTGATTTTCATACCCACCTCAAATTCCTCATGCCGTTCAAGCTGACCATTGTCGGCCTTCTAACGCGGTTGGTGCCATCGCATCGAGAAAAGTTCGATCAATCGGTTAAAAAAAACATCGGCCACTGCCATTGATCTTTTTCTGTTTGCGTCGGGCGGGGCAGAACTGTTATCTGTACGCATAACCAGTATTCGCTCGCCATGGCCCAGAATTCCCGTGACCGCAAACCCGCTCGACGATCCGTTCTATTACCTCAATAACTTCCGGCAAGTGCTTGAATGGCTTGAGCTTCGTTACGCCGATGTGATGAGTGAAAGCGAGCACGGATTTATCCGCGACTTCAAAGCGCTGCCTCAGGCTTCGCAGGGGCTGCTGGTGCGGATGGTGATGCGCAAGGGTGTGCATTTTCGGGCCGGCAAGCTCAGCTATGCGGAAATCGGCGACATCGCCCACGCGGCGCAACCATTGCTGGATCGTGGCTGGCTCGATGAGCATGCACCGCTGGCGATGGTGGAACTGTTCGATGTATTGCTCAAAGCCGAGATCCTCCAGGCGTTCGGCGCGTCTATCGAACAACCCAAAGGGCGAAAGGACGACTGGCTGATCGCATTGGCCGAGCAGTTTGCCGATCCACGCACCTTGCGCGACTGGGCCCCGGCGCTGCACGACCGGTTGTTCAGCCTGACCATCATGAATCTGTGCGACCGATTGCGGCTGATGTTCTTCGGCAACCTGTATCAGGACTGGTCGGAATTCGTGCTTGCCGACCTTGGCATCTTTACCTACGAAAAAGTCGAGTTCTGCGCCGATTCCCGAGGTTTGCGCAGCCGCGCTGACGTGGACGCCTGCCTGTTCCTGCACGATTGCCAATTGCGTTTCGAGGCTGGTGAGCCGCTGGAGCCCATCGTCGAGCAGGTCAGCGCGTTGCATTTCGACAACCCGTGGCTGCAACGGCGGCGTGGCAAGGTGTTGTTTCAGATCGCGCAGTATTGCGAGCGCATCAGCGAGTTCGCCCTGGCCCTGAGCATTTACCGCGACTGCGCTTATCCCGGCGCGCGCTTGCGGATGATCCGCGTGCTGGAACGCTGCGGCGAATACACCGTGGCGCTGGAACTCGGCACGCTGGCCAGTCAGGCGCCGGAAAGTGCCGCGGAGCAGCAAGGCCTGCAACGCATCGTGCCTCGGCTGCAACGCAAGCTCGGCGGGCCGCCGCTCAAGCGTGTCAAGGCGCGAGAAGTGGAGCGGCTTGATCTGCATCTGCCCCGAGTCGATCCGGCACTGTCGGTGGAATTCCATGTGCAGGCGCACCTGCATCAGGACGCCGGGCCAGTGCATTACGTGGAAAACAGCCTGATCAACTCGTTGTTTGGTTTGCTCTGCTGGCCGGCGATTTTCGCGCCGCTGCCGGGGGCGTTCTTTAATCCGTTCCAGCGTGGGCCGGTGGATCTGCTCAATGAAGACTTTCAGGAGCGCCGCGCCGAACTGTTCCAGACCTGCCTCGCCGAACTCGACGATGGCCGTTATGCCGAAACCATACGCGCACGGTTTCTCGCCAAATGGGGTGTGCAATCTCCCTTCGTATTCTGGGGCGCGCTGAATGAGCAACTGCTGGAACAGGCTTTGGTCTGTTTACCGGCGCAGCATCTCAAACACTGGTTCAACCGCTTGTTACTGGACATCAAGGCCAATCGCGCCGGCATGCCGGATCTGATCCAGTTCTGGCCGCAGGACAAGACCTACCGCATGATCGAGGTCAAAGGCCCCGGTGACCGCTTGCAGGATAACCAGATGCGCTGGCTGGAGTTCTGTCACGAACACCAGATGCCGGTCGCGGTGTGTTACGTGCAATGGGCGGAGCACGAGGCTTGAGCTACAGCGTTGCAGTGCGGGCGCTGTGCGAGTTCACCGCCAAGACCGGTGACCTCGACTTGCGCTTCACGCCGTCGCCGACGGCGCTGGAGGGTATCGCCGGCCACCGTACCGTGGCCTCCCGGCGCAGTGACAGCTATCAAAGCGAAGTGGCGCTCGAAGGTGATTTCCTGCAATTGAAGGTCAAGGGCAGGGCGGATGGCTACGACCCTGCGCAAAACTGCCTTGAAGAGGTCAAGACCTATCGCGGCGATCTGAGCAAGCAACCGGCCAATCACCGCCTGTTGCATTGGGCGCAGGCCAAGGTCTACGGCTGGCTGATGTGCCGCAAGCTCGGACTGGAGCAGATCAACGTAGCGCTGGTGTATTTCGATATCGTCAGCGAGAAGGAAACCTGCCTCGTCGAGGCATTCAGCGCCGAAGTTTTACAGGCGTTTTTCGAGCAGCAGTGCCGGTTGTTCCTGCAATGGGCCGAGCAGGAAATGACTCATCGTGAAGCGCGCAACCAGGCCGCGCAGCAGTTGAGTTTTCCCCACGCCGATTTCCGTCCCGGCCAGCGGCATCTGGCAGAGTCAGTGTTCAAAGCGGTCAGCACCGGTCGCTGCCTGATGGCGCAGGCGCCCACCGGGATCGGCAAGACCCTCGGCACGATATTCCCGATGCTCAAGGCCATGGCTCCGCAGCAACTGGACAAGGTGTTTTTCCTCACCGCCAAGACCCCGGGGCGCAAACTGGCGCTGGATGCCGCCCAGGTTTTGCTCGACCGTAACGAAACGCTGCCCTTGCGGGTGCTGGAAATGGTCGCCCGCGACAAGGCTTGCGAACACCCGGACAAAGCCTGCCACGGTGAATCCTGCCCGTTGGCCCAAGGCTTCTATGATCGTCTGCCCGCCGCCCGTGAAGCCGCCAGCCACGTCAGCCTGCTCGATCAAGCGGCGATGCGTGAAGTCGCCCGCCAACATGACGTCTGTCCGTATTACCTCAGCCAGGAAATGGCGCGTTGGGCTGACGTGGTGGTCGCCGACTACAACTATTACTTCGATTTCAGCGCGCTGCTGTTTGGTCTGGCCCAGCTCAATCAGTGGAAAGTCGCGGTATTGGTCGACGAGGCGCATAACCTGGTGGAACGCGGGCGGCAGATGTACAGCGCCAATCTCGATCAGGCGACACTGACCAGCGTGCGCAAGAGCGCGCCGCAACCACTGAAAAGTTCGCTGCAACGGCTCAACCGCGAATGGAATGCGCTGCATAACGGCCAGATCGCGCCGTATCAGGCCTATGACAAGGCGCCGGAAAAACTCCTGCACGCACTGTCCCTGTGTACGGCGAGCATCGGTGATTACCTCAACGATCATCCGCAAGGGCTCGACAGCGGATTGCAGAACTTCTACTTCGAGATGCTGCAATTTGGCCGGGTCGCCGAGCTGTTCGACGAGCACTATCTGTTCGATATCAATAAACGCGATCTGGATCGCAAACGGCCGCTGTCGCAACTGTGCCTGCGCAACGTGGTGCCGGCGCAGTTCATCCGTCCACGGCTCACAGCCGCGCGCAGCACTGTGATGTTTTCGGCGACCCTGAGCCCGCGCAACTATTACGCCGACCTGCTCGGCACAGCGGAAAGCACCGTGTGGATCGACGTTGAGTCACCGTTCAGTGCTGATCAGTTGCAGGTTCATATCGTCAGCCAGATATCCACCCGATTCACCCATCGCCAGGCCTCTCTGGAGCCCATTGTCGAGCTGATTGCCCGCCAGTTCAGCGAACGCCCGGGCAACTATCTGGCGTTCTTCAGCAGCTTCGATTACCTGCAACAGGTCTCGCAGTTGCTGGCCGAGCGACACCCGCACATTCCTCTCTGGCAGCAGTCGCGGGGCATGGCGGAAACCCAGCGGCAGGAATTTCTCGATCAGTTCACCGCGCACAGCCAGGGCGTGGGGTTTGCCGTGTTGGGCGGGGCGTTCGGTGAGGGGATCGACTTGCCCGGCGCACGCCTGATCGGCGCATTCATTGCCACGCTGGGGCTGGCACAACTGAACCCGGTCAACGAACAAATGAAACGGCGCATGGCAGCGATTTTTGGTGCCGGTTACGACTACACCTATCTCTATCCCGGCATGCAGAAAGTGGTGCAGGCTGCCGGACGGGTAATCCGTACCCGAGAGGATCGCGGGGTAGTGATGCTGATCGATGACCGCTTTGCCGAGCAGCGGATTCAGCAATTGTTGCCGCGCTGGTGGGCACTTGAATCGGCAGATAACGCAACGGTGCAGGCAGGATGAAGCAGCGCTAAGTGTCGGTAAAAAGACCTTGGCCTGTAGGATTATTTTCCGATCTAAAACAGTGACATATCTTGATTTAAAGCGTTTTTGAGAAAAGTCCTGAATCAGGCTTTATTAAGAAGGCAGGCATTTTCTGCCATCTGATAAGGACATCAAATCATGACAATCACGACCAATTACGCTTATTCCCCTGAACAGGTTACCCAGGCCTTTACCGAAATCAGCACCACGCTGTTTGCCAACAAGACTGCCCATACCACGCCCAGGATGCTGATCACCGCCGGAGTGCAGGCATCGGGTAAAACCTACCTGCTGGAAAAGAGCCTGCTGCTTTCCCGCAGCTACGACGGCTATGTGCGTCTGTACCAACCGGAGTACCGGGAAAAACACCCGCAATATGCCGAGATGATCAAGCACGGGGCACTCCACGCCTATGAACACACGGAAGCCTTTGTGAGGGAGGTCTGCGGCAAAATCTTTGAAGAGGCATTCCAGCGCAAACTCGACATCATCATGGAGTGCGCGTTCGACAGCATCGGGTTCGCTGCGCTGCCGTCCGCCGCTGCGGCAAAGGGTTATCAACTGGAAGTCCACGTAGTCGCGTGCAGTCACGCATTCGCGTTCATATCGAACGTCAAACGCGCACTCAAGAGCCTGGAAAAACAGGAACTGGAGCGATTCGTCCGATCGTCCGAACTGAAAAGCAGCATGAACAACTCCCATGCGGTGCTCACCCAGTTTGAAGCAGCGGCAAACACTGTGGAGGGGTCGCAGATCTTTCTTTATGAGCGCGGACTGGGAGAATTGAAAGAGCGCACACTGCGTGGGCACAGCACCTGCGTGCGCAATTCGGCAGGCAATCTGGAACTGACGTCCACCGACCAGCCCTACGCCTATGGCACCTATGAGCGGATCGTCAGCGACTCGATCAACAGCCTGGCGGAGCGTGATGAAATGATCAGGGAGTGCCATCTGGCGCTGATGAAAACCGGGCAATTTGCCGATCAGGTTCCGGACTTCGTCTACAACGCGCTGTACGCACGTATCGTCAAATACGTAAATCGTTGACAGCCAGCCCGTTGAATTAGCCATTGTTTGCCGCTTCCCAATCCGCCGGTTTGACGCATACTCCCGTTTAAAGAAATGAAGGCAGTGATTCCGATGAGTAAAAACCTGAGCAAGACCGCAGCGATCGAGGAGATGCGTTTCCGTCTGCTGATCGATGCGGTGGTCGATTATGCGATTTACATGATCGATCCCGAGGGTTTTATCATCAGCTGGAACTCCGGCGCCAAACGCTTCAAGGGTTACGAGGAAGGGGAAATCCTCGGTCAGCACTTCTCACGCTTCTATACCGATGAAGACCGGGCAGCGGGCATGCCGCAACGCACACTCGATACGGCGATTGGCGAAGGCCGCTTCGAAGGCGAGGGCTGGAGGGTGCGCAAGGACGGCACGCACTTCTGGTGTCATGTGGTGATCGATCCGGTATTCAGTCCTGCCGGACAGTTGCTCGGGTTTGCCAAGATCACCCGTGACCTGACCGATCGCAAGATGGCAGAGGAAACCCTTAAACAGAGCGAGCAACAGTTCCGCTTGCTGGTGCAAGGCGTTACCGACTACGCGATCTATATGCTCAGCCCTGAAGGTCGCGTCAGCAACTGGAACCAGGGCGCCCAGCGGATCAAGGGCTATCGGCCGGAAGAAATCATCGGCCAGCACTTTTCGATCTTCTATACCCCCGAGGACCGAGCACTCGGCGAACCACAACGGGCGTTGGAGATCGCTACCCGAGAGGGGCGTTTTGAAAACAAGAGTTGGCGGATGCGCAAGGATGGCACGCGGTTTCTGGCGCATGTGGTGGTTGATGCGATTCGTGGGGAAACCGGCACCTTGCTGGGTTTTGCCAAGATCACCCGCGATGTGACCGAAGCCCATCAGGCACAACTGGCGCTGGAACAGACCCGCGAGGCGTTGTTCCAGGCGCAAAAGATGCAGGCCATCGGCCAGTTGAGCGGCGGTATCGCCCACGATTTCAATAATCTGCTGACGGTGATCCTCGGCAATCTGGAGATCGTGCGCAAACGCGTAGGTGATGATCCGAAACTCAGCCGTCTTCTGGAAAACGCCACTCAAGGGGCGTTACGCGGCGTTTCCCTGACCCAGCGCATGCTCGCGTTCGCCCGACGCCAGGAACTCAAGACCGAACCGGTTGATATTCCACAACTGGTGCAGGGCATCAGCGGGTTGTTGCACAGCTCACTGGGACCGACGGTCAACCTCGAGACCCGATTCCCCGAGAATCTCGAACCGGTGCTCGCCGATTCCAATCAACTTGAACTGGCGGTGCTCAATCTGGCGACCAACGCACGAGACGCGATGCCCGAAGGCGGCAGCTTGACCATCAGCGCACAACCGGAAGTCGTGTTTGAGCAGAGCCAGGCGTTGCTGCGAGCCGGCCGTTATGTGTGCCTGAGCGTGACCGACACTGGCGAGGGTATGGATGCTGCGACGCTAGCTTCGGCGATGGACCCGTTTTTCACCACCAAAGGCCTGGGCAAGGGAACAGGACTGGGGCTGTCCATGGTTCATGGTTTCATTGAGCAATTGGGCGGCCGTTTCATTCTGAAAAGCCAGAAAGGCGAGGGCACCACAGCCGATCTCTGGCTACCGGTTGCCAGCGCCGATGCAAAGTTCGAACCGCAGGACTCTCCCGTCGAAACCTCAAAAGTGCCTCGCCTCAGTGTATTGGTGGTGGATGACGACAGTCTGGTGTTGACCAGCACCAGTCTGTTGCTCGAAGACCTTGGCCATCGGGTGGTCACCGCGGCGTCCGGTACCCAGGCCTTGGCGTTGATCGATCAGGGGGAAGTCATTGATCTGATCATTACCGACATGGCGATGCCACATATGAGCGGTGCCGAATTGGCTCACGCCGTTCGCGTACTTAAACCGGATCTGCCAATCATTCTGGCAACTGGTTATGCCGAGCGTCTGGAAGGTTTCGCGGCGCAACTGCCGCGTCTGGCCAAGCCATTCACCCAGTTGAATCTGGTGGAGGTCATTGCGTTATCGGTCAAGTGAATCCGGCTGAACTTGTCCACGAGAGAGACCCTCAAAATGGTTTCCCGACCGGAAGGTTCCTAAGTTGCCGCGCATACTGACCCAGCCCACAGCCGAAGAAACCCTGACCGAACACGACGCCAAGATGTTCGGTTCACCCAAGGAACGACTGGATTTCTACCGTCGGGAAATCCAGTACGAAACCAGTATTCTGGCCAATCGCACCGATGCCTATCTGGCGGCACAGTCGTTTCTGGTGATTGCCTTTGCCTCGTGCATGGCCAACCTCAATCCCGAATGGGGCAAGTTGTTCACGTTGGTGGTGCCGCCGTTTCTGGCGTTACTCGGACTGCTCAGTTCGCTTAACGCCTGGCCCGGAATCCGGGCGGCGTATGACATCATCGATCACTGGCATTTCAAGCAAAGTCATCTGCTGCTCAGCGAGCCGCTGATGGGGTTGGCGTATGACGAATCGCCGCTGTTCAGCGAGATGGAATCAAGCCACAAGGGATATCGCAAGTCGTTGCTGTTCTCGGTGCGCACGCCGTGGATTTTTGCGATTTTCTGGATCATGTTGGGCAGTTATGCCGTGTTCATCCAGGTGACCAATCCTGGAGCCTGATCGACAGACAAAGAAAAGCCCGGCTGATAATGCCGGGCTTTTCTTTGCTCTATTACTCACTACTTTCAAGCTGCCTGCGCAACACCTGCGAATTGTGCGCAGACATCGGGATCGGCGGGAAATCCTCGTTCAGCACGCACAAATGCTCAATCGCCTGCGCAAACAGCAAATCAGCTTTTTTACGCATCGCCCGATAATGTTCGAACTCTTCGATATCCAGATCGTGACCTTCCAATAGTTCATGCGCCGCTCGATTGAGCGCTTGTGCTTCTTCGAACAATTGACGATTACGCTCCAGAGCCATAGCCCTGCAAGCCTTGATTTGCGCGGGAGTCGAGCATTCTTTCATGACCGTAACCTTATTTTCCGAGATTCCTTTTCATAGGCGCAATGCCGCAGGGGAACCGAACCTGCCGGGCCCCGCTGAACGTATCCAGCGAGGGGTTATGCTTGTGACTGTCGGCAATCGCGTCGGTATCCATTTTTTTCTAGAAAAAAATTTGATGGTTCGCAGCTTGAATCTGCAAACAAAAATCAGTTTTTTTGTTTTTTATGCTGTTCGTAGCGGGCGAGTATCGGCTGAGTGCTGATGCCGTGCAGGAGAATGCTCAGGGCCACCACTGACAGCGTCAGGTTGGTACATAACGTGGCGAGCGAATCACTCAGCCCATGGTTCAAGGCGTAGAACAGATAGAACAGGCTGCCGATCCCGCGAATGCCGAACCAGCCGATCAGCGCGCGCTGCCGGCGATCCAGTAACGCGCCCCATGGCATCAGCGCCACGCAAACCGGGCGAATCACGCAAAACAGCACACCGGCGACCAGCAGCGCTCTCCAGTCCCAATGTGCCAAGAGCACAACGCCAAGCAGGGTGACCAGAAACACTTCCATGGCCCGTTCGACCAGGCTACCAAAGGACAACATGTCACCCATCATGATCCCCGCAGCGACCTGGCTGCTTGCCAACTGCTCTGTATCGCCATGCACCGCATGTTGCGGCTCGACATTCTGGTGACCGACCACCGGCTGCACCAGATGTTCGGCGGGCGGCTGGCTGGCGCCGGTGGACTTCACTTCTTCCTGACGCAAACCAAGCCCGGCGGCGAACACCGACAGGAAGCCGTAACCACCAATGGCCTCTGCTGCCACATAGGCCAGGGCAATCAATGCCAACGCCAGATAATCATTCGGGCTCAGTGTGCTGTCCTCGTTGCGAATACGCAGCGACAGTGTCACTCGACCGATGCCGCGACCCATCCAGTAACCGGTCAACAGCCCCGCAGGCACCGCCCACAACAGACTGCGCAAGACCCAATCCGGCCACTCGCCGGAATGGCCGGAGCCGTCGAGCAGCAACAGCCCGAGCAGCACAAACGGAAAGGCTATCCCGTCGTTGAGCCCGGCCTCACCGGACAGGCCGAAACGCACACTGTCCACATCCCGCGAGTCGTTGACCTGGACCAGCGCCGCCAGCACCGGGTCGGTCGGCGCCAGCATCGCGCCGATCAACAGCGAAGGTCCCCAGGACAGTTGCAATACGAAATGCAATAAAAGACAAACCGCTGCGATAGTCAGCACCATCACCGGCCCGGCCAGGCCGAAAGCGATCCGCCAGCGTTTGTCGTGCAAGGGCAACCGCAGCTTGAGTCCACAGACAAACAGCGAGAAAAGCACCGCGACTTCCGTCAGGTGCTCCATCCATGAAGCGGCCCCCTCCAGCGATAGTTTCAACAGATTGAGGCCACTAGGGCCAATCGCGACTCCGAGCAACAAACATACCGCTGAGGTGGTCACCGGCATCCAGCGCAAGTAGGACGAGGTCAATGCAAGCGCGAGCAGCACGCAGCCGAGGACCGCAACCCAGACGATAAAACTCATGGTTCAACAACCCCGGTCAGCGACTTCTTTGTGGCGGATCTCGATCATTACGGCCCCTTGATCGGGAATGGCCGTAATGGCTTTAAAAGTATTGAGAGACGTCCGGTCGCGGCGTTCACTTTTTTTGATCTTGTGGGAGCTGCGGCACGCAGCGATCTTTTGGTGTTGGTTTTAAAAAGATCAAAAGATCGCAGCGTGCCGCAGCTCCTACAGGGGGGTGTGGTGGGTCAGAGGATGGGTTTGCCGCCGGTGACGCCATAGCGCTGGCCGGTGATGTAGCTGGCTTCGTCCGAGGCCAGCAGCACGTAGATGGGTGCAACTTCCACCGGTTGGCCGGGGCGGCCGAGCGGGGTTTGCGCGCCGAAGTTCTGCACTTCGTCGTCGGGCATGGTCGAGACGATCAGCGGTGTCCAGATCGGCCCCGGCGCCACGCAGTTCACCCGGATTTCCCTGGGGCCGAGCATCTGCGCGAGGCCACCGGTAAAGTTAGCGATGGCACCTTTGGTGGTGGCGTAGGCGAGCAGGGTGGCCTTGGGCATGTCCGAGTTGATCGAACTGGTGTTGATGATCGATGCGCCACGACTCATGTGTTTGATTGCCGCCTGGCAGAGTCGGAATATCGCGGTGATGTTGACGTCGAAGGTCATCTGCCATTCTTCATCGGGGATTTCTTCGAAGGTTTTGTGGGTCATCTGAAACGCGGCGTTGTTGACCAGCACATCGATGCGGCCGAAGCGCTCCACGGTTTGATCGACCAGAGACTGGCAGTGGGCTTTTTGCGCGATATCGCCCGGCAGTAAAAGACACTGGCGACCGGCCTGTTCGACCCAGCGAGCGGTCTCCTTGGCATCCTCGTGCTCATTCAGATAGGCCACTGCAACATCAGCGCCTTCACGAGCGAAAGCGATAGCCACCGCGCGACCGATCCCGCTGTCGGCGCCGGTGATCAGGGCGATCTTGCCGGCCAGCCGTCCGGAACCGACGTAGCTTTGCTCGCCGCAATCGGGGTACGGCTCCATCTTGCGCTGGGAACCGGGAACCGGTTGCGCCTGTTTGGGGAAGGGTGGTTTCGGGTAGTGATTCATCGCCGATCTCCTGGCTTCAAGACAAGTGTTCCGGGTTGACCCGGAGCGTCTGGCTTGAGTTCGATCGGATTTACCCAGCGCTCACAATCCCCTGTAGGAGCTGCGGCACGCTGCGATCTTTTGATTTTGCTTCTAAAAAACAAAGTCAAAAGATCGCAGCGTGCCGCAGCTCCTACATGGGGCGGGGTGGGTCAGAGGGGGCGGGTTTTCAGGGCGCGTTCCATGCGGGCAATGCCTTCTTCGAGCAGCGAGCGCGGGCAGCCGAAGTTCAGGCGTACGAATTGCTGACTGTGATCGCCGAAGTCGAGGCCGGCGCTGAGGCCGACTTTCGCCCGGTCGAGGAAGAACTGTTGCGGGTTATCCAGACCCAGCGCCGAGCAATCGAGCCACGCCAGATACGTGCCTTGCGGCACATTAATGCTTACGCCCGGCAGACGAGTGCGAACGGCATCCACCAGCCAATCGCGGTTGGCTTGCAGATACTCTTTCAATTCCTTCAGCCACGGCGCGCCTTCGCTGTAAGCCACGCGGGTGGCCTCCATGCCCAGCGGATTGACGCTGTCGACCATCCCGCAACGGGCATGATTGACCCGCTCACGCAGCGCCGCATCCTGAATGATCATGAACGAGGTTTTCAGGCCCGCGATGTTGTAAGCCTTGCTCGCCGACATCAGGGTGATGGTGCGCTGGGCGATTTCCGGGCTCAGGGACGCGGTCGGAATGTGTACGCGACCGTCGAAGCACAGCTCGGCGTGGATTTCGTCGGAGATGATCCAGGCGTCCTGTGCCACACAGATATCGGCTACGGCTTGCAGCTCTTCACGGCCAAAGACTTTGCCAATCGGGTTGTGCGGGTTGCTCAGCAGCAGTGCGCCGCCACCGGTCAGGGACTCTCGCAGGCTGTCCAGCGGAGTGGCGTAGGTGCCATCGGCTTGTGCGACGAATTCCAGCTCGACCTTGTTCAGACCCCAATGTCCCGGCGCATGGCGCAGCGGCGGGTAGTTCGGGGTCTGCACCACGACGTTCTGCTGAGGTTGCACCAGCGCCTTGAGCGCCATGTTGAAACCCGACTCGACGCCCGGCAAAAAGATCAGCTCCTGCGGTTTGACCCGCCAGGCGAACTTGGCCCACAGATCGGCGACGATGGCTTCGCGCAGGTTGTCCTGAGCCACGCTGTAACCCACCAGCGGGTGCAGCAGGCGCTGCTGGAGTGCTTCGATGATTACTGGCGGCGCGGCGAAGTCCATGTCAGCGACCCACATCGGCAACACGTCAGCCGGGTAACGGCTCCACTTGGTGCTGCCGGTGTTGTGGCGGTCGAATACCTGATCAAAATCGAAAGTCATGCGCGGTCTCGTGAAGGCGGGGTTGAACGTGGGCGACATGATAAGCCCCAACCCCTGTGGGAGCGAGCCCGTACTTGATGGGAACCCCTCGATCCTTGTGGGAGCTGGCTTGCCAGCGATAGCGGTGGGCCAGATACCTCCATTGTTGCCAATGCTGACGTCATCGCTGGCAAGCCAGCTCCCACAGGGTCTGCGTTGGCCGACGGTCGGTTTTCACACAAACCGTGTGGGCATTGTCTACAGTCAAAGGGTCGGCAGACTCTGCCGCAACCGTGATTGTCCAGAACAAACCCGGCACCAGTACCGGGTTCCACCTGATCAGGAGTGCACGATGGATCTCAGCCGTCGTCAGTTCTTCAAGGTCGCCGGTATCGGCCTTGCAGGCTCTAGCCTGGGCGCGTTGGGCATGGCCCCGACGCCGGCCTTCGCCGAGCAGGTGCGTCACTTCAAGCTCACCCACACTCATGAAACCCGCAACACCTGCCCGTATTGCTCGGTCGGTTGCGGTCTGATCATGTATAGCCAGGGCGATGCCGCGAAGAATGTCGCGCAAAGTATCATCCACATCGAAGGCGACGCCGACCACCCGGTAAACCGTGGCACCCTGTGCCCGAAAGGCGCCGGCCTGCTCGACTTCATTCACAGCCCGGGCCGCTTGCTGTATCCGCAAGTGCGCAAACCCGGCAGCACTGAATGGACGCGCATCGGTTGGGAGGAAGCGCTCGACCGCGTTGCCGACCTGATGAAGGCCGACCGCGATGCCAACTTCATCGAGAAAAACGAGAAAGGCCAGACGGTAAATCGCTGGCTGACTACCGGGTTCCTCGCGGCATCAGCGGCGTCCAACGAAGCCGGTTACATCACCCAGAAGGTGATTCGCAGTCTCGGCATGCTGGGGTTCGATAACCAGGCGCGTGTCTGACACGGCCCGACGGTGGCAAGTCTTGCCCCGACGTACGGCCGTGGAGCCATGACCAACACCTGGACCGACATCGCCAACGCGAATCTGGTTCTGGTAATGGGTGGTAACGCAGCAGAAGCGCATCCGTGCGGCTTCAAGTGGGTAACCGAGGCCAAGGCGCACAACAAAGCGCGGCTGATTGTGGTCGATCCACGGTTTACCCGTACCGCTTCGGTGGCCGATTACTACGCCCCGATCCGTACCGGCACCGACATCGCCTTCATGGGCGGGTTGATCAATTACCTGCTGACCGAGGACAAGATCCAGCACGAGTACGTGCGCAATTACACCGACGTGTCGTTCATCGTCAAAGCCGGTTATGGCTTCGAGGACGGGATTTTCAGCGGCTACGACGCGGCCAAACGCACCTATAGCGACAAGTCCGGCTGGGGCTACGAACTAGGTGACGACGGCTTCGCCAAAGTCGACCCGACCCTGCAAGACCCGCGCTGCGTCTATCAATTGATGAAGCAGCATTACAGCCGCTACAACATCGATCTGGCGAGTCAGATCTGCGGCATGCCGGTCGATGCCATGCAGAAAATCTGGGACGAAATCGCCACTTGCTCGGTACCGGGCAAGACCATGACGATTCTCTACGCACTGGGTTGGACGCAGCACTCGATTGGCGCGCAGATCATCCGCAGCGCGGCGATGGTGCAACTGCTGCTGGGTAACGTCGGCATGCCGGGCGGGGGCGTCAATGCTTTGCGCGGCCACTCCAACATTCAAGGTCTGACTGACCTTGGGTTGCTGTCCAACTCGTTGCCGGGTTACCTGACACTGGGCAGCGACGGTGAGCAGGACTACAACACCTACATCACTAAACGCACGCAAAAACCGTTGCGCCCGGGGCAGTTGTCCTACTGGCAGAATTACAGCAAATTCCACGTCAGCCTGATGAAGTCCTGGTACGGCGCCAACGCCACGGCCGAAAACAATTGGGTCTATGACTACCTGCCCAAACTCGACATTCCCAACTACGACGTCCTGAAGATGTTCGATCTGATGGGCCAGGGCAAGGTCAACGGCTACATCTGCCAAGGGTTTAATCCAATTGCCGCGTTGCCCGACAAGAACCGGGTGATGGCGGCACTGGCCAAGTTGAAATGGCTGGTGGTGATGGACCCGTTGGCCACCGAAACCTCGGAGTTCTGGCACAACGTCGGTCCGTATAACGATGTGAACAGCGCCGAGATCCAGACCGAAGTCATCCGTCTGCCAACCACCTGTTTTGCCGAGGAGGACGGTTCGCTGGTCAACAGCAGTCGCTGGCTGCAATGGCACTGGAAAGGCGCGGATGGCCCGGGCGAAGCGCAGACCGACATTCGCATCATGAGCGAATTGTTCCTGCGCCTGCGCAAGCGCTATCAGGCCGAGGGCGGGAAATTCCCCGATCCGCTGCTGAAACTGTCGTGGCCCTACAAAGTCACCGATGAGCCATCGCCAGAAGAAATCGCCAGAGAGATCAACGGCTGCGCCATCACCGATTTCACCGACGCCACCGGCGTAGCGGTTAAAGGCGGGACGCAACTGGCGGGGTTTGGTCTGCTCAAGGACGACGGCAGCACCGCCTCCGGTTGCTGGATTTTCGCCGGCAGCTGGACCGAGGCCGGTAACCAGATGGCCCGACGTGATAACGCCGACCCGTACAACATGCATCAACATCTGGGCTGGGCCTGGGCGTGGCCGGCCAACCGGCGGATTCTCTACAACCGCGCCTCGGCCGATGTCTCGGGCAAACCGTGGGACCCGAAAAAGCGTCTGGTCTGGTGGAACGGCAAAACCTGGGGCGGCACCGATGTGCCGGACTACAAGGCCGACGTGCCGCCGGAAGCGGGGATGAATCCGTTCATCATGAACCCCGAAGGCGTGGCACGGTTCTTCGCCGTAGACAAGATGAACGAAGGGCCATTCCCCGAGCACTACGAGCCGTTCGAAACGCCGATCGGCATCAACCCGTTGCATCCGCAAAACAAGAAAGCCACCAGCAACCCGGCAGCGCGGATCTTCGATTCGGTGTGGGAATCCCTCGGCGAGGCCAAGGACTTCCCGTATGCCGGCACCAGTTATCGACTGACCGAGCATTTCCACTTCTGGAGCAAGCACTGCAAGTTGAACGCGATTGCCCAACCGGAGCAATTCGTGGAAATCGGCGAAGTGCTGGCGAAGGAGAAGGGCATTGCGGCCGGAGATCGGGTGCGCGTCAGTTGTAAACGCGGCTTCATCGAGGCAGTCGCCGTGGTGACGAAAAGGATTCGGCCACTGCAGGTCAACGGCCAGATCGTGCATCAAGTCGGCATCCCGCTGCACTGGGGGTTCACCGGCCTGACGCGTCACGGTTACCTGACCAACACCCTGGTGCCGTTCCTCGGCGATGGCAATACACAGACCCCGGAATCCAAGTCATTCCTGGTTAACGTGGAGAAAATATAGATGGCCAGCCAAGACATCATTGCCCGCTCGGCCACCACGACTGTGCCACCGTCGGTGCGCAATCAGGAAGAAGTGGCCAAGCTGATCGACACCACCAAATGCATCGGCTGCAAGGCCTGCCAGGTCGCGTGCTCGGAATGGAACGAGTTGCGCGACGACATCGGCCACAACCACGGCACCTACGACAATCCGCAGGATTTGAGCGCAGAAACCTGGACGTTGATGCGCTTTACCGAGCACGAAACCGATGCCGGCAATCTCGAATGGCTGATCCGCAAGGACGGCTGCATGCATTGCGCCGAGCCCGGTTGCCTCGCTGCATGCCCGAGCCCCGGCGCGATCATCAAACACGCCAACGGCATCGTCGATTTCGATCAGGATCACTGCATCGGCTGCGGTTATTGCATCACCGGTTGCCCGTTCAACATTCCGCGTATTTCGCAGAAGGATCACAAGGCCTACAAGTGCACCTTGTGTTCGGATCGGGTCGCGGTGGGACTGGAACCGGCGTGCGTGAAAACCTGTCCGACCGGCGCCATCGTTTTCGGCACCAAAGAGGACATGAAGGAACACGCCGCCGAGCGCATCGTCGATCTCAAGAGCCGTGGTTTCGAGAACGCCGGTCTGTATGACCCGGCGGGTGTCGGCGGCACTCACGTGATGTACGTGCTGCACCACGCCGACACGCCGACAATCTACGCCAACCTGCCGCAAGATCCGGCGATCAGCCCCTTGGTCGGACTGTGGAAAGGCGTCAGCAAACCTTTGGCGCTGCTGGCCATGGGTGCGGCAGTGCTGGCCGGGTTCTTCCACTATGTGCGGATCGGGCCAAACCGTACCGAGGAAGATGATCAGCCGAGTCCGCCAGACACTTCGGTGCATCAAGTCGACCCAGCGGTGCATACCTTCGATCCTCGCGGGGAGGGCAGGCCATGAGCAACAAACCAATCCTGCGCTACACCGCCAACCAGCGCACCAATCACTGGCTGGTGGCGATTCTGTTCTTCATGGCCGGGCTGTCCGGGCTGGCGCTGTTTCACCCGGCGCTGTTCTGGTTGAGCAACCTGTTCGGCGGCGGGCCGTGGACGCGGATTCTGCATCCGTTCATGGGTGTGCTGATGTTCGTGTTGTTCATGGGCCTGGTATTGCGCTTCTGGCGCTCGAACTTCTTCATCGGCAACGACTGGAAGTGGCTGCGACGCATCGACCGGGTGCTGGTCAACGATGAGGAAAGTGTGCCGGCCGTTGGCAAGTACAACGCCGGGCAGAAGATGCTGTTCTGGACTTTACTGCTGTGCATGCTCGGGTTGTTGTTCACCGGACTGGTGATCTGGCGTGCGTATTTCAGCGCCTACTTCGGCATCACGCTGATCCGCTGGGCGATGTTGCTGCACGCACTGGCCGGGTTTGTGCTGGTGCTGAGCATCATCATTCACATCTACGCAGGGATCTGGATCAAGGGTTCTGTCAGCGCAATGATGCATGGTTGGGTCAGCCGCGCCTGGGCGAAAAAACACCACGAACTCTGGTATCGCGACGTCACCGGCGACACCACGCGGGACGAGCTGCCGGAACGACCGATCACCAAAAAGGGCTGACACTTGGCGACCATTCTTGAACCCGGGGAAATCGAAGCGGCGGCCAGTTCGCCGCCGTTTCTGCACCTGCCACCGCAGACTCTTTTCACGCTGCGCGCGCAACGCCTCGAACGCCTGGCCCAAGGGCATCCGCTGGCTGAATATCTGCGGCTGATCGCCGGACTGTGTCGGGCGCAACAGCAGGTTTTCGATGATCCGCCGTTGCCCGCGCCATTCGATACACAGCGCATCGAAGCGTGTCAGCAGCACGGTTTGCCGCCGTTCGCTGCTGACACGTTGATCCGTGAGGATGCATGGCAGGCTTATCTGGACGCCTTGCTGCAACGCTATGTGCCTGCGGAACAACCGGCAGTGATCGACGCATTGACCACGTTGCGCGTCGCCAGTCCCGGCCAATTACGCAGTTGGGGCGTGGCGCTGGTCAGCGGTCAATATTCGATGGTGCCGGCGCAATTAGTGCCGTTTCTTGGTGCTGCACTGCAAGTGGCGTGGAGTCATTGGCTACTCAGCACGCCGAACCTGCAACTCAAACCCGGTGACAGCCTCAGCCAATGCCCTGCCTGCGGATCGCCGGCCATGGCCGGGGTCATCCGGCATCGCGCCAAACACAACGGTCTGCGCTATCTGGTGTGTTCGCTGTGTGCCTGCGAATGGCATGTGGTGCGGGTCAAATGCGTGTATTGCGAGCAGAGCAAAGGCCTTGATTACCTGAGTCTTGAAGATGATCGGCATGCCGCGAATCAGGCTCCGCTGCGCGCCGAGATCTGTCCGAGTTGTAACAGTTACCTGAAATTGCTGTATCTGGAGAACGACGCCGAAGGCGAGGCGTTGTCGGGGGATCTCGCCAGTCTGTTGCTGGATATGCGTCTGGCGCAGGACGGTTATCAGCGTCTGGCACCGAATCTGTTGCTGGCTCCGGGAGACGAATGACCACAGCGTCTACACTCGCCGAACAGTCTTTTGTTTTCGGGGGAGTGGCTGATGTCGTCGAGTGTTGCCCTGCGTTTACCTTCCATTGATGGGTTGTTGCGTCATCCGGCGTGCCTGCCGCTGGCCGAGCGTTATGGTCGCGAGTCTTTGCTGACGTGCTTGCGGCAGTTGCTCGATGAGTTGCGCACCGATGTGTTGAACGGGCAATTGGCGGCCATCGAAATCAGCCCCGAAGTGCTTGCCGGTCGCGTTGGCGAACGTCTGTCGATGCAGGCACGCAGCAACGTGCGTCGGGTGTTCAACCTCACCGGAACCGTGCTGCACACCAATCTCGGTCGCGCCTTGCTGCCCGATGAAGCCATCGAAGCGGTGCAGATGGCGGCGCGCTATCCGCTGAATCTCGAATTTGATCTGGCCAGCGGCAAACGTGGCGACCGCGATGATCTGATCGAAGGCTTGATCCGCGAACTGACCGGTGCCGAAGCCGTCACCGTGGTCAACAACAATGCCGCCGCCGTGCTGCTGACCCTCAACAGCCTCGGCGCCCGCAAGGAAGGCATCATTTCTCGCGGCGAGCTGATTGAAATCGGCGGCGCTTTTCGCATTCCCGACATCATGGCCCGGGCCGGTGTGCGGCTGCATGAGGTTGGCACCACCAATCGGACCCACGCCAAGGATTACGAGGCAGCGATCAGCCCACGCAGCGGTTTGATCATGCGTGTGCACGCGAGCAACTACAGCATCGAAGGTTTTACCGCGCGGGTGTCTACCGATGAATTGGCGGAACTGGCGCACCGCAACGGGCTGCCGCTGCTGGAGGATCTGGGCAGCGGCAGTCTGTTGGATTTGACTCGTTGGGGCTTGCCGGCGGAACCGACGGTGCGTCAGGCACTGCTGGATGGCGCTGACATCGTTACTTTCAGCGGTGACAAGTTGCTTGGCGGGCCGCAGGCGGGGTTGATCGTCGGGCGCAAAGAGTTGATCGCGAAGATCAAGAAGAACCCGCTGAAACGTGCGTTACGCGTGGACAAACTGACCCTGGCCGCACTGGAAGCGGTGCTTGGTCTGTATCGCGATCCGGATCGTCTGGCTGAACGCTTGCCGAGTCTGCGTCTGCTGACCCGTCCGCAAACCGAGATTTTCGCTCAAGCCTTGCGCTTGCAACCGTTGCTGGCTGAAGTGCTTGGCGAAACCTGGAGTGTCAGCGCGGTGCAGGCGTTGGGCATGATCGGCAGCGGCAGCCAGCCGGTTGCGCGTCTGCCGAGTGCGGCGTTGTGCATGCGTCCTGTGGTATCGAAACGTTTGCGCGGGCGTTGTCTGCTCAATCTTGAAGCGGCACTGCGGGCGCTGCCGATCCCGGTACTCGGGCGGATTGACGACGATGCGCTGTGGCTGGATCTGCGGCAACTCGACGATGAGCCGGCGTGGTTGGCGCAGCTTGGGCAGCTCGAAACGTGATCGTCGGCACCGCAGGGCACATCGACCACGGCAAGACGTCGCTGCTGCAAGCGTTGACCGGGCAAAGCGGTGATCGCCGCCCGCAGGAGCGCGAGCGAGGCATGACCATCGACCTTGGTTATCTCTACGCTGAACTGGCGTCCGGTGCCGGGCTGACCGGGTTTATCGACGTGCCGGGGCACGAGAAATTCACTCACAACATGCTTGCCGGCGCGCAGGGCATTGATCTGGTGTTGCTGGTGGTCGCGGCGGATGACGGCGTGATGCCGCAGACCCGCGAGCATCTGGCGATTGTTGAACTACTGGGGATTCCCCGGGCGTTGGTGGCGATCACCAAGTGTGACCGGGTCGAGGCGGGCAGGGTGGCGGAGGTACGTCGGCAGGTGAGCGATTTGCTCGCGCCCGGGCCGTTTGCCGAGGCGCCGTTGCTCGACGTGTCGAGCGTGACCGGGGACGGCGTCGAGACTTTGCGTGATGCGTTGATACGGGCGCAGGGCGATGTCGAGGATCGCGGGGTTATCGGCGGCTTTCGTCTGGCGATTGATCGGGCGTTCAGTGTGGCGGGTGCCGGGATTGTGGTGACGGGGACGGCGCTGTCGGGTTCGGTGGCGGTCGGTGACAAATTGATCCTCGGGCCATCGGGCAAGACTGTTCGTGTGCGCGGGTTGCATGCGCAGAATCAGCCGGCCGAGCAAGCCTTCGCCGGGCAGCGCGTGGCATTGAACCTCAGCGGCGAGCGCCTGGAACTCGGGCAGATTCATCGCGGCCAATGGTTGCTGGCCGAATGGCTGTTTGCGCCGACGCAACGGCTGGATATCGAGTTGCAGTTGTTGGCTGACGAGCCTCGTACCTTCGAACATTTTCAACCGGTGCATGTGCATCTTGGTACGCAGGATGTGATCGCCCGGGTTGCGTTACTTGAGGGGACGACGCTGAAACCGGGCGGACGGATGTTCGCGCAATTGCTGACCAATGCGCCGGTGCATGCGGTGAAAGGTGATCGCTTGATCATTCGTGACCAGAGTGCGCAACGGACGCTTGGCGGCGGGCGAGTGCTGGACCCGTTTGCCCCGGCGCGGCAACGGCGTAGTCCTGAGCGGTTGGCGCAATTGAAGGCGCTGGCCGGGAGCCACAACCTGGAACAAACCCTGCCGGTATTGCTCAATCACGGCGTCGCCGGGCTTGATCCGCAACGACTGGAACGCCAGTTCAATCGCCCTCGTGCAGATTGGTCATTACCGCAAAACGTACGCATGATCGACACGCGACAAGGCCCGGTGCTGTTCAACGCTCAGCGTTGGGCTCGGTTGAAATTCACCTTGCTGGAACAACTTGCGCGCTTTCATGAACTGGAGCCCGATCAAATGGGCCCGGACCGTGATCGTCTGCGGCGTTTCAGTGCGTTGCCGCTGGAGCGTTCGACGTTCGCCAGTCTGCTGGATGAGTTGCGCGCTGCTGGCTCAATCGACGCCAGCGGGCCGTGGCTGCATCTGCCGGATCATCAGGTACGCTTGAATGCCGAAGATGAAATCCTCTGGTTACAACTGCAACCGCTGTTTGAGCTGGCCGGTTTTGATCCGCCGTGGGTGCGCGATGTTGCGAAAGCTTTGGGCCAGGAGGATGCCGTCGTGCGTCTGTTGCTGCGCAAACTGGCGCGACTGGGTTTGATGCATCAAGTGGTGCGCGATCTATTTATCAGCGACACGCAACTGCGGCGGATGGCGGCGGTGCTGCTGCATCTGGCAGAGGAAAATCCGCAGATCCAGGTGACAAGCTTCCGTGATGCGCTAGGCTTGGGACGCAAACGCTGTATTCAGTTTCTCGAATACTTCGACCGCATCGGCCTGACCCGGCGCATGGGCGAGTCCCGGCTGATCCGCCATGACAATGCGCTGGCCAGCAGCGGCGCAAACTGATTTCAAGGAAGGCAATCGCGCCCGGTGGCGCGGCCGGGCTTCAAACCCGGTTGGGGACGGCATCCGTTCCCGGGCAGGTTCGACTCCGGCTGCCTTCCGCCAATTTAAAGTCAAAAGATCGCTGCCTCGTTTCACTCGTGAGCTCCTACAGGAAGCAGGCAGTCGAACAGGTCTCAGAAGTTCAGCGGGTATTGGATGACCACGTAAATCCGGTCGATATCGTCGCCTGCCTGAGCACTGTTGGCCCGGTGTGAAACCTGTGACAGCTGCACCGACAGATCCTTGGCTGCGCCGGACTGGACGATGTAGCGCAAGTCGATATCGCGCTCCCAATGTTTGCCGCCATCGCCTTGTTGCGGTTGGTATTCGCCGCTTTGCGCATCGAACGGATTGTAGGCGCCGCCCTTTGGCGCGTGAGTGCCGTCGATGTGGCTGCCGGAGACGTAGCGGGTCATGAAATTGAGCCCGGGAATGCCGAATGCGCCCAGATCAAAATCGTATCGTGCCTGCCAGGAGCGTTCGTTGGCGCCGTTGAAGTCGGCGTACTTGATCGAGTTGGCCAGATAAATCGAGTCACCTCCGACAAAATCGAACGGCGTGTCGCCGATGATCCGCTGCCAGCCCAACATCACCGCGTGCGGGCCGAAAGTGTATTTGCCCGAGAGGCTGAACGCTGTGTTGTCGATGGCACCGGCCAACGCTTGCCCGGTATCGCGGGTGTGATAGAGGTTGGCGTCGAGCAGCACGCCGGACTGCTTGAAATGCAGGTTGGCGTAGTACTGGTGCCAAGTGTCGGTCAGCTCGGATGCATACAGCGCGCCGCCCACCGGGCTCTGACTAAACAGATCGGTGCCAATGAAGGTGATTCCACCCGCTTCGGTATTGGCGCCGTAGCCGTAAAAATTGCCTTTGCCGGAGGAGCTGTCCTGATTCTTGAACGCGGTGAAGTGCCCGGCGACCAGGTTCACATTGTCGATTTCCCGACTGTTGAGCAGAAACCCCGTGGCGTATTCCGGTTGCAGGCGTTTGTCTGAGGTGTCGAAGACTGGCGTCTCGACGGTCATTTCGCCGAACGCGAGGGTAGTGCGCGAGGCTTTCAACTTGAGCGCGCCGCCGCCACTGGAGAAATTGTTTTCGCTGCGACCGTCACTGTCGAGCGGTAGCAGGCCGGTGCCGGAATGGCCTTTGCCGCCATCGAGTTTCTGGCCTGCAAAGGCGTGGGCATCCAGACCAAAACCAAGCGTGCCGGGTGTGAAACCGGATTCAAAGGTGCCGATAAACCCCTGAGCCCATTCCTGTTTGTAGTTTTTATCGGCGGGTGAGGGCGAGCGGTAATCGTTGCTCAAATAGAAGTTGCGCAGGAGTAACCCGGTCTTGGCGTCTTCGAGAAAACCTTCGGCAAACGCAGGCCCGGTCAGCCCGCAGAGCATGATGAGCGAGGTGATGCGCGATTTGGAAAGCAGCATGTGTCAGCGACCGGGATAGCGGAAAGTGCGCTGATGGTCGCGTTTATGCGGGGATGGTGATTGAGCTGATGTGCTGCATTGTTGTGGTTGTCAGGTCTGAGGCGGTGAATGTGCTGACGCTATCGCTGGCAAGCCAGCTCCCACAGGGGTCAGGGTGTGCCCACCGATGATGGCAACACACAAAAAACTGTGGGAGCTGGCTTGCCAGCGAAGAGGCCTGCACATTCAACGATGATTTGGCTGACCCACCGCTATCGCTGGCAAGCCAGCTCCCACAGGGTTCAGGGAGTGCCCACCGATGATGGCAGCACACAAAAAACTGTGGGAGCTGGCTTGGTGGTGGTTACAGAGGACAGATTCCCTCTCAACCCGTTACAGGATTCCGTATTCCTGTGCGGTGCGATCTACCGCGATGCGGGTTTTGTCGACCAGTTCATCCAGCTCTGCTCGCGTGGCAACCAGCGCCGGCGCCATGATCATCCGGCCCAGGGTCGAGCGAATGATCAAGCCTTCCTCGAAGCCAATCGTGCGGCAGCGCCAGGCAATGTCGTTTTCGTTGGCAAAGCGCTTGCGGGTGGCTTTGTCTTCGGCAAACTGCAACGCGGCTACCAGACCAATACCCTGAATTTCACCCACTAGCGGATGGCTGCCAAACACTTCGCGCAGGCAGTTTTGCAGATACGGGCCGGTATCGGTCTTGACCTGTGTGACCACACCTTCATCACGCAACGCCTTGAGGTTGGCAATCGCTACCGCCGCCGCAACCGGGTGACCGGAGTAGGTGAGGCCGTGGGCAAACACCCCACCTTTTTCCACCAGTGCCTCGGCCATGCGTCGCGACAGAATCAGCCCGCCCATAGGGATGTAGCCAGAGGTCAGGCCCTTGGCGATCGACAACGTATCCGGTTCAAAACCGAAAGCCTGGTGCGCAAACCACTCGCCAGTCCGGCCGAAACCACCGATCACTTCATCGGCACAGAGCAACACATCATATTTGCGGCAGATGCGCTGGATTTCAGGCCAGTAAGTCGCTGGCGGAATGATCATTCCGCCAGCGCCCTGAAACGGTTCGGCGACGAACGCCGCGACCTTGTCGGCGCCAAGTTCGAGAATCTTGTCTTCCAGTTGCCGTGCGGCGCGCAGGCCGAATTCCTCGGGGCTCAAATCACCTTCGTGAGCGAACCAGTACGGTTCATCAATGTGCGCAACATCGGGAATGGTGCCGCCCATTTCGTGCATGAATTTCATCCCGCCCAACGCGGTCGCGGCCAGGGTCGAACCGTGATATCCGTTCCAGCGGCCAATCATGATTTTCTTCTCGGGCTGGCCCATCACCTGCCAGAATTTGCGCACGGTGCGGATCAGCACTTCGTTGGCCTCGGAGCCTGAGTTGGTGTAGATCGCGTGGCTGTAGTGCTTCGGCAGCAGGCTGAACAGCAGCTCCGACAGCTCGATCACCGCAGGGTGAGTGGTGTGGAAGAACATGTTGTAGTAGGGCAGTTGTTCCAGTTGCGCGGTCGCGGCGGCGGCCAGATCCTTGCGGCCATAGCCGAGATTGGTGCACCACAGGCCGGACATGCCGTCGAGGTAGCGATTGCCGTCGTTGTCCCACAATGCCAGGCGATCACCGCTGACCATTACTCGCGGGCCTTCTTCGTTGAGGGCTTTCTGGTCGACGAACGCGTGGATATGGTGAGCGGCGTCGGCGGCCTGATAATCGCGAGTGGTACGGGTCGGATCGAGTTCGACAGACATGGCTGATCTCCAGGAAAACAGGGCGGGTGGGTGCATTGGGTCTGCACTGCACGAGCTAATATTTGTCACCTTAAAATATTTTTGTAAAGAAAATAATTTGTTGTTAAAAAGAATAATCTTAAGCTGTCACTCATCAAGCAAGGCACGGCAGAGACAAGATGAGCGGACTCAGAGAGCGACAGAAAGAACAGCGCAGGGAAGTCATCGCTCAAGCAGCGCTGGAGTTGTTCAGAGCCAACGGCTTTGGCGCAACCACCCTGGAACAGATCGCCAATCAGGCCGGTGTGTCGGCACCGACCGTGGTCAATTACTTCGGCGGTAAACAGGAAATTCTGCTGGCGTTGCTCAAGCAGCCGGACGAGCAGGCCATGCGTGACGCCCGGGCCAATCTGGATGAGCAGAGCGACCCGCTCGACGCGTTGTGCGAATTCGAAGGCTTGATGACCGACTACCAACTGCAAGCCATGCCGGCATCGTTGTGGCGCGAGCTGGCGCCATTTCTGCTCACGGGCGAATTGGCTCAGGCATTGAGTCCGTGGAACGCGGCGGTGATCGAAGAGACCAAGGCACTGCTGGAACATTTTCAGCGCGCGGGCAAAGTGCGTGAATCGATCGATATCGACGTCGCCGCGACGCTGTTCAATCAGTACGCCAACATGGCGTTTATTCGTCTCGCGACCGAAACCACGCCGGATAGACAAGCGCATGCCCTGCACATGCGCAGCGTGTTGCATCTGCTGTGTCATGGAATGCTCGAGAACCCGGTCTGACAACCGCTCATCGCTGAACTACGCTGCCTTACGTATCCCTCACTGACCGGGCGTAAGGAAAAAGGCGCATGCGAAGCAAGCTGTTGGCGGTATCGATGGTGGTGTTCGCAATGCTCTGGTCCGGGCTTCTCTGGGCTGTCGATGAGACGGACAAACCGGCGAATGAAGCAGTTGAACTGAAGATCGCCAATCGCAGCATCATGCTGTTTCGCGCAACGATTCTCGGCGAGGCGCCGGTATCGCGGGTCAAACGAGCGAAGGTGGTCATCAGCGAAGCGCTGGATGAAACCGACAATCTCAATGTCACGGTCGATCCGATCCAGAATAGTTACATGGTGCTGCTGGGCGACAAGCGTGCATTCATCGTTTCACCCAAGGATGTCGACACACTCGAATACGCCTCGGTGCAACAAGCCGCCGAAGGTGCTGCCGCGAAGCTGCGCCAGGTAGTCGCCGAAACCCAAGAAGCGCGCAGCCTGCATCTGATCCTCAGATCCCTCGCGATGGCCGCCGTGGCCACGCTGATTTACCTCTCATTGCTCTGGTGTCTGGCGTATCTGCGCCGCCGCTTGCTGACAAAACTGCCCGAGTTGATGGAACGTCACACTCAGGCGCTGAAAGTCGGGCGGGTGCAACTGATCGATGCCAACTACCTGTATCCATTGGCCAGCCGTTTGCTGTTGCTGCTGCGCTGGCTGGTCATTCTGTTGCTGACTTACGAGTGGCTGGGCTTTGTCCTGTCGCGGTTTCCCTACACGAGGCCGTGGGGTGAAAGCCTCAATAACTATCTGCTGGAAGTGGCCGGTTACTTGCTGCAAGGCATCGTCGGGGCGATTCCCGGGCTCGGTGTGGCGCTGGCAATTTTCTTTATTGCCCGTGGCGCCACCGCGTTCAGTCGGCGGGTGCTGCGACGCATGGCGACGCCGGGAACGTTCAGTTGGCTGAACAGCGAAACCCTGCAACCCACCCAACGCCTGACATCACTGGCGATCTGGCTGTTTGCGCTGGCGATGGCCTATCCGTATTTGCCAGGCGCGGGCACCGATGCGTTCAAAGGCTTGTCGGTGTTGATCGGCCTGATGATTTCGCTGGGCGCGACCAGCGTGGTCGGGCAAGCAGCAGCGGGGTTGATCCTTACCTACACGCGCACCTTGCGCCCGGGCGAGTTCGTGAAGATTGGCGAATACGAAGGCACCGTGACGGAGCTGGGCATGTTCACCACGCGCATACGCACGGGCCTCGGCGAAGTGCTGACGCTACCCAATTCGATGATCACCGGCACCGTTACCAAAAACTATTCGCGCACGGTGCAAGGCCCGGGCTATGTGGTCGACACGGTGGTGACCATCGGCTACGACACGCCGTGGCGGCAGGTCGAGGCGATGTTGCTGGAAGCCGCCAAACGCACGCCCGGTATTCTCGAAGACCCGGCGGCGCAGGTGTTCCAGACGGCTTTATCAGATTTTTATCCCGAGTATCGACTGGTGGCCCAGGCGATTCCGAGTCAGCCACGGCCACGGGCGGTGCTGCTGAGCATGCTGCACGCAAATATTCAGGATGTGTTCAACGAGTACGGCGTACAAATCATGTCGCCGCACTATCTGGGTGATCCGAAAGAGCAGAAGTGGGTGCCGAAAGACCAGTGGTTTACGGCGCCTGCGCAAGAATCGAAAGATCCGCAACCGCCGCAGTAGATCCGGTTCAGGCCTTCGGCAACCATGGCTGCATCTGCATAGGCCGTCGTTATAGTGACTTTCGGATTTGCCTCATGTCTGCAGACGAGCCGCGCATGAACAATGATCTGTCGAAAATTTCTCAGGCAGATACATTTTTATGCGTGGACCACTACAGGGTTTCAAGGCAGCCGCCGGTTGTCTGTTGATTGCCGGCGCTTGTGCACCCGCAGAGGCGTGGGCTTCTTGCACGATGACTCAAGGGTACCATCAGAGTATCCGTTTCACAGTCCCGCCGATTTCCATTCCTCTGGACACCGCTGACGGTACGGAAATATTGGCAGTTACCGCCTCCAATAACCCAACCATCGCATTTACCTGTAATTCAGGCAGCGACCCGCAGGGCATCAAAAGCGCAACTGGGGAGCCTGCTGTCAATCAAATCATCCCGTTTGGTAAAACCGGTCTGGGATTCTCTATCAACTCCGGCGGTGGTCCGGACGCGATTTATCCGACTTATCGGACTCCCGGCACCGGCACGACCACCAGCAATCCCTATCGTTTGCGGATCTACAAGATCGGTCCGATAGCCAATACCGTGACCATCTCTGCCGGAACTTTTGTCAATTACATGGCAGGCAGTCTGTATGTCTATACGGGAGTACTCAGCGGCCCCGTGGTAGTAACGCCTGGAAGTTGCGAACTGGCGACGTCTGATGTGCCAATGGGTGAACATGCGGCTTCGGAGTTCAGCCGAATCGGCTACACCAGCAAGCCGATCGATTTCACTGTGCGCTTGAACAATTGCTCGGGGACCATCAACAAGGTTCAGTACACCATGACCCCGGGGCAAGGCTGGCGGGACCCTGCCAACGCGGTGATCAAACTCGATCCGGGCAGCGTCACCGGGCTGGGTATCCAGCTCTTGAAAGACGGTCGGCTGGTACCGGTCGGCGGCGCCGGTGAATTGCCAAAACCTACCGGTAGCGATGCCAGTTACACCTTCACCGCAGCCTATTATCAAGTCGAAAACGTGGTGCGGGCCGGCGATGCCAACGCTTCGCTGACGGTGCAGATCAGTTATTTGTAGCTGTTTTTCGCTTGTAAAAAAGGCTCTGAATCATCGATCCAGAGCCTTTTTTTTGTTGCCCTTATTCAGGGCCTGCAGATCAATGGCAAACGTTCGTAGTTTTGCGTTTTGCTCTTTTCCGGCAGGGAGTAGGGGGCCTGGCATTGCTCGCCGGACCATTTGATGACCAGCGTGCCTTGCTCGCTTTCGACCAGGGCCAACGCCTTGCCGCCGGGATCGGCAATCGCCAGTTGCTTGCCATCCATATCCTCCAGCGAAGCGCCGAAGGGCATGCGCTTGCGTTGCGCATCAAACAGTTCGAACTGCACGCGTCGCCCGGTAGTACCGATGTAATGCGCAACCGCTACGGCACCGCGACGCGGCACCAGTTGCTGGCTGGCGTTTTCGATCTCGACATCAGCTCCCAGATCGCGGGTGTCGAGGCTGATCCAGTTGACCCGGTAAGGCTGGGCATTGGGAATAACCGCATAACCGTTGTTACCGGTGGTCACACCGCTGTAGCTGCTGATGTTGGCGCCTTTGACGCCCGGCACTTCGACCAGGGCGAATGTTTCGCTGAGGGTCTGCCCGAGGTTGATGCCACCGGGATGCGCGACAACGGAACCGGCGATATTGAGGTTCTGCGAGTCATATCCGCGTCCGGTGCTATACCCGGCACTGAAGTCGCCCATCGACGTGCGATTGTTGACACTGGCGGATGCAGTGCGGCCACCGGTGTCGCTGTAGCCCCCTTGAACCGAGTAAAAGGTGTCGCCGCTGTCATTGAGATAGCCATTGACCCCGGCCTGGGTGCTGGTGTTGTGCTTTTGCGTAGTAGTGGTTACGAAAGCCCGAGGCGAACGTGGTCGTGAACCCAGCGGGAATGACAGCGACAGGTTGAATTGGGTGTCATTGTTCGACTCGCCCCAACTACCGGAATCCCGGGTATGCGTGATGCCGACGTTGTAGCTCAGATCGCCCCAGTTGTTGCTGTAGCCCGCCGAAAAACTCTGCGAACCACCACGCTCCCAATAGCGCTGATCGCTGGCGTTGACGTACACGCTGCCCAACTCGCGGTCGCGCCCCAGGCTCTGGCTGATGGTTAGATCGGTGCGAGTCTTGGAGTTGCCGGTGCGTTTGAGCGCACCTTCGCTGATGTCTTCGACGTGATCATTCAACGTGCGAAAGCCTTCGGTCGAATAACGATAGGCCGCGAGGGTGAAACTGGTGTCGGTGCCGGTGAAGGTTTTCGCGTATAGCGCCCGCACACTGTTACCCGTGGTGGTTTGATCCTGGGCCCGGCTGGAAGAGTGGGTCACATCGACCGACATTGCGCCGTACGCCGTGTTCTTGCCGACGCCCAGCGACAGCGCTTTGTAGGCGTCACTGGCTTGTAAACCGACGATGCCGGTGAGATTGCTGGTCATGCCGTAGGCGAGCGTGCTGCTGAGGAACTGCGGCGAAGCGAGATCATCCGTGTTGCTGCTGAACTTGCCCGCCGAAAGGCTGTATTTCACCTGACCTTCGCGCACCATGATTGGCAGGCTGGAAAACGCCTGTTGGGTCACGTGACGGCTGCCATCGGCCTCGATCACGGTGATTTGCAGATCGCCGTTGGAGCCGCTGGGATAGATATCGCTGATTTCAAACGGGCCCGGCGCCACGGTGGTGGTGTACAGCACGTAGTTGTTCTGGCGGATTTCCACGGTCGCATTGGTTTGCGCCACGCCACGAATGATCGGCGCATAGCCGCGCTCGCTGTCGGCACGCATGCCTTCGTCGGAGGCCAGTTTCAGCCCGCGATAACGCACGCTGTCGAACAGATCGGGATCAGAGAACATATCGCCAGCGCTGAACTGGCCCTTGATTGCGGTGACGTCGTGCTGCACGTAGCTGCGATTGCTTTTGAAGGTGTTCGAACGATCGGTGCCGCCGCTGAGGTTGGCCTCGTTACGAAAACGCCAGCCACCGAAATTGATGCCGTTGCGCAGGCCCAGATTGTTTGAAAAGCGGGTCTTTTGATCACCACCGGTACGGCTGCTGTTGAGTTGATAGTTGATGAAGGCTGCGGGCACGCCCTCGTCCCACAGCTGTGGATCGACATAGCCGCGCTGGCCTTTTTTCATGGCGATTTGCGGAATGCTCGCGATCAATCGCAAGCGGCCGGAGTCATAGCGCAGGCTGGCTTTATCGATCAGGGTCGACAGGTCGTAGCATTCCTGCGGATGCTGCGGATCGAGCTTGCCCTGTGCTTGCAAGCTGCGTACGTCAGCGCCCAGTTGTTCGATCAAATCGATGCTCAGACAGGCTTCGACCCGACCGTTATCCGGATTACGCTTGAATTCGATATCGCGACGACCGACCAGAACTTCATTGCTGTACAAGTCCACGCGATAGTTGCCGGGCAAGACACTATTGGTCGCCAGCAGTTGCTGAACATCGACGGCGGACGATGCACCCTGAAGGAAAGTAGTGTTGTAACTTTCGACTTGCGCTTCGTTACTGGCGACATCTGGCTGTGACGTTGCGTGAGCGAATGCTGGCAACGCCATGACAATCGAGAGTGACAACGCATTCATCTTCAATGAGGGACTGCAAGCCGCATACGCAACAGCGCCCGCGCGTCCATGCACACAACGATTGATATTGTTGCTCATAGAAATCGACATGCAATAGCCTGAGCCGCGCCGTTCAAACAGGGGCGACGATGGAGTTCAAAGAGTTGTTGCCTAAGGGGCGGAAGAGCCCTCGGCAACTTTCGCGGTATGTGCCTGATCGCTGGAAATGACGGCTGAATAACGGGTTTGTGCACCGTAGTCGTTGATGCTGATAAAGCTCAGGGTCGGCGCTTTGTCGCTGGCCAGCACCGGCAGAGGAAAGCTTTTTGCCTGTCCGGGCGCAATCATCACGCCTTCAGTCAGTGTTTCGGTTTTAGTTGAACTCTTGAGCATCACGTCGGCCATCGAGACGTGATACCGGCTCGGGTTGGAAACGTTCAGCAGGGCTTTGCCATCTTCACGGGACAACTGCCATTGCAACTGCGCAGGCGCCTGCAACGGATCTCCCGTCAAGCCAGCCGGGCGGAAAAAAACTTTGATTCGCTGACGAACCGCCAATTGCAGGGTGTTGGCCTGAGCGGCGGCCTGGGGGATTTCCTGGACGTTGAGCCAGACCACCGACTCTTTGTCCGCCGGCATGCCTTGCCCTTCATACAGAATGCGCAGCAGTTGCTGCTGCTTGGCAAAAATTCGCGTCAACGGCGGCGTCACTGCAAATGGCAGCGTCGTTTCGCTTGGGGTTTCAGCGTCGATCCACGACTGGATCAACACGTTTTGGTTGCCGTTTCGCACGGTGATATTGGCTTCAGGGTGAGCACCATCAAAGATGATCCGCGTGGCACTCAGCGAAATGCTCGCCTGAGCCTGAGGCAGCAACAGAATGCCCAGCAAACCCAGGCAGGCGGGAAGGGAACGACGCAACATAGGGAATTACCGCTTTGATCGAATTGGACGGCGGGGCTCCAGGCCCCGCGCGTTTACAGCCAACTGCCAGACTTATTGGTATTCAAGAATGAACGGCAGGGTCGCGTCGCCACGACCGGCAGTGGCGGTGCCAGCAGCGCCAGTGGTCACGTAGGCTGCGGAGAAGCTCAGGGTGCTGTCGCCACCGGCAGCGCCAGTGCCGTGGGTTTCGGCGGTGATTTTCGCGGTGGTCTTGGAGCTCAGGTCAATCAGTTGGCCGTTGCTGTCGAGCAGGGCGATACCGATGTTGGCCGCGGTGCCGCTGCCCTTGGTCAGCGCCAGAACCTTTTTACCTGTGACCAGACCCGAACCGCCGCTGGCTGGATCGAAAACCATCGACACCTTGGTCCCTGCGTTGCAGTTGACGTTCAGATTGAAGTCTTTACCGGTCACACGGCCGGAGGCCGGGCTTTCAGCGGTGCCCATGTCCTTGATCGAAACACTGCCCATATCGACCGAAATCATACGGTCAGCATTGGCACCATCAACCGAGCAAGCGTCGTTGTTGATTACACCGGTAAAGGCAATCTGACCGCTGCCACCCTTGACCGGGGTTTCGTCTGCGGCGCTGGCGAAAGTGCAGGTGCCCATAACGGCAACAGCCAGCAGAGCCATGGAAAACTTGTTCATCTTGATGTCCCTTTATCGAGGTATTAAGTGCTGCATGAAAATGCCTGCACACCTTAAACAGCGACTGTTTTGCGGGACATCAGACGAATCTTAATAGCGCTCTGGATCGGCTCTGCGAGTAGCTCTGATCAGTTGAAAATATTGCTCTGATGGCAATAGCTCAACAGGTCCTGATCACTCTCGACTTCAAGTTTGCGCATTGCCGATATCTTCTGCGAACTGATGGTTTTGGTGCTGCGGTTCTGACTGTGGGCGATATCGGTAACGCTCTTCCCAGCGATAAACAAACGCAGTATTTCGAACTCTTTCGGTGACAGTCTGGCAAACCGCTCTTCGACGGCGGCATTGGACTTGATCACCGAAGTTGGCGCCTGCTCCAGGCTTTTGTAGCGCGTTTGCCGGGCGATGCTTTCGAGGGCTTTTTCGATTTCGTCATGCAGTTGGTTTTTCTGGATCACACCGACCACACCCAGTTCGTGCAGGCGAGTCAGGATCAGCGGATTGGAGATCATCGTCAGCACCAGAATCTGCGTCAGCGGGAACTGGCGGCTCAGGTATTCAATCAGTTTGAAGCCGTCACCGTAGGGCGACTCGGTTGGCATGTTGAAATCGGTGATGACAATGTCCACGGTCTGCTGTTCAAGGATTTCGATCAGACCGGGCGACGACACTGCTTCGCCGACCACGCAAAATCGCGAATCACGTTCGACCAGCTCGCGCACCCCGAGCAACACAATCGGATGATCATCGACGATGACCACATTGATTTTTTTCATGACTGACATCCTGTAGTGCGTCCTTTGATGTAGCTAAAGTATCTGGAGAATCGTTCCCGCGCTGGGGATTTCAATGCTCAATATTCTGTAGAAGCGCTTCCAGCCTCTGCACTATCGGGTTGATCTGCTGCTGTAGTGAAAGCGTTGAAGGGGCCTCCAGTATTTGGCATTCCAGCTCAACGCAATCGTCAGCCAGTGCCCGAGCCTGCACCGCACCCATGGCGCCGGCGATACTGTGAAGTCGTTGCGCCAGATCTTGCCTGTCCTCGCGTTCAAGGGCGGATTTCAGTGCCTGAATATCCTGTTGCATGGTGGTGACGAACAACTCGCGCATTTTTGCCGACAAGGTGATCGCATCCCCTTGCTCGACTTCCGGCTGGGGCTGCGGTGCTACTGGCGTTTTCGCCGTCGAACCACATAATTTGAGCATTTGCTCGCGCAGAATGTGCAGGCTCAACGGTTTCACCAGCCACGCGTTCATGCCGACTTCCAGGCACCGCGCGCCTTCTTCGCGCATGGCATTGGCGGTGATGCCGATGATTGGAATCCGAGGGTCGGAGCGACGGAGCGTGCGGGCCAATTCATAGCCATTGATGACCGGCATATTGACGTCGGTCAGCACCAGATCGAAGACCTGTGGCTGCCATTGATTCAAGGCCTGTTCACCATTGGACGTCGCGACCACCGTACATCCCAGCGCTTCAAGCTGCTCCTTGATAATCGCCTGATTGATCGGATTGTCCTCGGCCACCAGAACATGCAGATTGAGGCCGATGAGGGATGGTTGCGGCGTCTCAACCTGCGCCTCAGGCCCCCATTGCGACAGACACACTGCCCGAGCGATCGCCCGCAGATCAAACAGATCGACTTCAATCGCGCCCGTGGTGTTTGCCGGGCGGTTTTGTCCGTTCGACAACGCCACTACCCAAGGGCCGTGCCAAATCGCTGTCGTCTCGTTCGGCAGAATATCCACCAGCACTGCTGTGGCGGGTGCGTTCGCCGGCAGCAGGGTGGCCGCCAGTCCGAGGCGATTGAGCCAAGCGCAGACGCTTTGTGCCAGTTCCGGGACGGCAGCGCGCACATAAACGGCTTCTGTAGCGCAATCGGTTTCGACTGCCAGTTGCCCCGCAGCTTGCGTGAACGGCAATTGCAGGGAAAAACTGCTGCCGAGCCCCGGCTCGCTGACGACCTTCAATTGACCCTGCATCATTTGCGTCAGCGACTGACAGATCGCCAGCCCCAGGCCGGCACCGGCCTCGCTGGAGGCATCGCGCACCTGGAAAAATGGCGCAAACAGTTCGATTTGCTGGGCCTCGCTGATACCGATCCCGGAGTCCGTCACCTGCCATTCGATACTGGCCTGATCGTCCTCGATCTCGACCACCCGAACGCGCAACACCACGCGGCCGCTGTCAGTGAACTTGATCGCATTGCTCAGCAGGTTGTTGAGAATCTGCCGAATTCGTACCGGATCGCCAATCAAACGATCCGGTAATGCTGCATCGATGCAGGCATACAGCAGCAGCCCTTTGCGCTCGGCGAAAGCGGCATAGGTGTGCAAGGTGTCCTCGATCAGGTCCAGCGGACAGAACTCGATCAAGTCGATGACCATTTCGCCGGACTCGATTTTCGACACGTCGAGTACGTCGCTGATCAATTGGAACAACGTTGCCGAAGATCGCTCGATGGTTTGCAGATAGCCTTGCTGACGCGGCTCCAGACGGGTCAGAGCCAACAGTTCGAGGGTGCCGAGCACGCCATACAACGGTGTGCGAATTTCATGGCTCATGGTCGCCAGAAACAGCGTCTTCGCGGCGTTGGCGGCATCGGCATCGTGCCGTGCCTCCTGCAGGGCCTGCGCGTCCTCGATATGCCGGGTGACGTCATTGAATGCACACAACAACGCGTCCTGCCCCTGATAGCGGGTGGGCGTGAAGCCAACCTGTAAATGTCTGCCGTCGATTTCCAGACGGGTTTCGCCGCTGTCAGTCAGGTTTTCGCGACGACTGAACAGCGCCACCAGTTTCGCCGTGCCTTGCCATTGCCGCGCTTGCTGGTTTTCTAGCAACACCTGAAAGTCGGTGCGACGCACCACGCAGAGGCCGGTCGGTGCAGTGTCAATCACCAGCCGACTGAACGCTTCGCTCTCGGCAATGTGCTGATGCGCCTGTTCTGCCGGGCGTACGACGCGGCGGCGATACCAGCGGCTGATCAACCCGCCAGCCACTACGCTGCTGACGATCAGCAATGCCAGCCCCAGCAACGGCCACATGATCTGCCCGAAAAAGCGGCTGAAGGAGATGGTGTAAATCGCTACCCATGGATTGACGTCCGTGGATGACACCTTGAACACCAGTCCTTGGCGATTGATGTTGAGCCCGTCGTTGAGTGTTTGCTGCGAATCGACCGAACCGATCACGGTGAGCTCATTCGGGGCAATCAGGCTGAGTTGATCGTAGATGGTCCAATCCATGACGCGCTCGATGTCATTGACCTGATCCATGTTCAGTAACGAGGCCACGACTACATGTTCACTGGCACCCTGAATCCGTAGCGCCGCAGGGTTCAAGCGAACATTGACGTAGGCCAGCATTTGCATGGGGCGGGGCTGATCCTGCGGGACGTTGTATTTCTCCCAATGCACCTGTTCGTCGGCGCCGTCACCGTTGTTCAGCACGAAATGCCGAGCCACACGATTGACGACGTCATTGAACGGTTCGACAGGTGGCTGCACATAAGTGTGCAGCGCTCCGGACGATGGCACGACGATGTCGAAGTTGCCTGACGTGTTGAACAGGAAAACCTGCGGCGCCTGGTAGTGCGAAGTCGACCAGAATGAGCTGTAGAGACTGGCGAGATGCACGCCAAGGTCGAAAACCCTGCCCATATTTGCCGCGTCAGGTGCTTTGCGAACGAAATGCACGCTAAAAGGGATGGAGTAAGAGAATTCACGGACGTCGAAAATTTCTCGTCCTTGCTCGTTCAGTCGCTGGTGTGTGTAGCGCACAGCTACATCAGGATTCTGCAGATCGCCCTGAATACTGGTCCGCGAGACTTCATGCAGGAAGGCTTCATGGCGTTTGACGTTTTCCATCAGCCGGGCGAAGTGAAAACTAACGGTGTCCTGCTCCTCGGCGAGCAATCGCTGCATCGCCCAATAGCTGAAGCCAACCAACAGCAGGCCAACGCCCAGCGACGCCAATAGCCCCTTGTTCAAGCGCATTGAACTGCGAGTGAGGTTATCAAGGGTCATACGGCTTTGTTTCATTAAAGACTTCCAGAAAGGCATAAAAGGAGGGCGCCCTCGGGAATATTACCTTTGCTGCTGAATTTGTCTCTAAGGCTGGCGCTGCATCGAAAAATCAATGATCCGCCTGAAAGGGCAACAGGCAGTTGAACAGCGCACGTAACGTGAACGGCTTGACCAGGCAATGATCCATGCCGGCAGCCATACACAATGCTTCCTCGCCACGCATGGCATTGGCCGTTGCACCAATGATCGGCAGGGTGCAACCGAGATTGCGCAAGGTTCTGGCCAGTTCATAACCGTTGATGAGCGGCATGTTGACGTCACTCAGGATCACGTCAAACGCGCTGCTTTGCCACAAGATCAACGCCTCTTTGCCATCGGATGCCAATTCGACCTGGCAACCGAGTTCCTCGAGCTGATTCTTCAGTATCAGTTGATTGATCAGGTTGTCCTCCGCAACCAGAACGCGCAGGTTCAGTGGCGTCAGCCCGAGTTCGGTTGCCGGTTCCTCGATCTTCGCTACCCACAAACCCTGAGCCTGACTCACCGCCTGATGCAGGGCCTGGATGTGGCTGAGGTTGACCAGCGAATAGTCCGGGCGCAGTTGCGGCTCGCTGCAGGCATTGCCAGCGACAAGGATCAAAGCGCCCGACCAGTCGGGTATCAGACGCTGATGGATGTCGCCGGGATGCAGTTCAATCAGCACCCCTTCCGCCATTGCGGCTTTGTCCGGCGGACCAATCTGCGCCCGCGCCCCCCATTTGCGCAGCCAGCCCGTCACCGATTCCGCCAGTTCCCGTACTGTGGAAACCACATAAACCGTGTCAGGCAACAGACTGCCGATGGTTGGCAAGGGCAGGGGCCGCAAGACCATTTCCAGCGGCAGAACCAGCGTGAAACTGGCGCCCAGCCCTCGCTCGCTGACCATGCGGATGCTGCCATTCATCAAATGCGCCAATCGTTTGCAGATCGGCAATCCAAGGCCGGTGCCAGCCACCACGTTGGTGTTGCCTTCAGTCTGGTAGAAGGGGTCGAAGATGTGGATCTGGTCATCGCTTGATATACCGCGCCCGGTATCGGAAACCTGCCAGAGAATCCGCGCCTGCTCGCCGCTGCGACTTTTCAGACGAACACGCAACACTACGCGGCCGGAATCGGTGAACTTCACCGCGTTGCTCAGCAGGTTACTCAGAATCTGGCGGATGCGCGTGACATCGCCGCGCAGCAGATCGGGCAACTGCGGGTCGAAACAGGCATAAAGCTGTAAACCTTTGCTGCGCGCAGCGGCGGCATAACCCTGGATGACGTCGTGAACCAGCGCGGTCGGCGAGAACTCTTGCAGTTCAAGCGCCAGTTGCCCGGCCTCTATCTTCGACACATCAAGTACGTCGCAGATCAATTGCAGCAAGGTCGCCGACGAGCCTTCAATGGCCCGTAGATAGTCTTTTTGTTGCGGGTCCAGATGCGTGCGCGCCAGTAATTCCAGTGTGCCGAGCACGCTATACAGTGGCGTGCGGATTTCGTGGCTCATGGTCGCCAGAAACAGTGTTTTGGCTTCATTCGCGGCATCGGCCAGTTGCCGGGCTTCTTCGAGGGTGGCTTCGATCTGTTTACGTGCGCTGATATCGCTGAAGGCACAGAACAGCACGTCCTCACCCTTGTAGCGCGTCGGAGCGGAACTCAGGTACAGATGACGACCGTCGGCCGTGGCGAAGTAGTCGCTGCGATTGGGCTGGGTGGGCGCGAAGGCCTGCTCGATCCAACTGCTGCACAGCAAATCGCGCTCCACGCCGCTGCCCAGCCAGTTTTGCGACAAGGTATTTTCCAGCATCACCTGGCCGTCAGTGCGGCGCAGTACGCAGAGGGCAACCGGGGCGGTCTGGATCACATCGCGGCTGAAAGCCTCACTCTCGATCAACGCCTGCAAGCGGTTCAGCGCCGGCACGATAAAACGCTGCTCGACACGGCGGATCAACAGGCCGATCAGGATCAGGCTCAACACACAAAACAACAGAACCCCGAGCAATTGTGGCATCAATGCCTTGAGCAAGTCGCCCAGATCGAACGAATAGACCAGTTGCCAATCAGTGGATTGCAGCTGTTTGCGGATCACCAGATGGTCGGGCAGCCAGCCGTTGCCGACAAAACCGAAGTAGTCGTTAGTCTGCAACTGGCGGGTCAGCGCCTCGCACAAACGCTGAGTCGGTGAGTTGGCGAACAGCAACGTGCCCTGCGAGTTGAACATCATGAAGGTCCCGGCGCTACGATCGCCGAGTGCCGCCGACACCGCCTGACCCTCCATTTTCAAGCCCAGCCAACCGGAGTTCCTCACGCTGTCGTCCAGGCGAATAAAGATAAATAGCTGGGAAGTCGGCGCCGTTTCATCCGTCAGCCACAGTTCCTGATCCTGGCTGGGGGGCAGATCGTTCAGTGCCTGCAACCTGTTCAGCAATGACTGGGGCAGATCTGGCTGACTCGAATGAACGCTGTACAGCCGGTTACTTTGGGCATTTTCGCCGCCGGATACGTAAATCAGATCAAGTTGATTGCGCTGCATGTACTCACGCATGCGCCGGGTCAGCCAAAGCGTCCACTGCGTGCCCTCGGCGTTGCTCAATTGCACAGGGACTTCTTCGATGGAAGGCCAATAACTGACCGGCTCGGCCTGCATCGATCTGCGCACCGCCGAGAGACTGAGGCTTTCCAGCAAGGCTTCGCGGGTGGTGAAAAAGGTCTGCGCCTCGGCAATCGCGCTGCTCATGTAGCCACGGCGTTGGGAAATATCGTTGGCCAGGGTCGAGCGCAAGAAGTTATAGGCAGCACTGAGAATCCCGGCGACGAGCACCAGCGCGAACAAGCGCAATAATCGGCGGGCGGCTTCGGGGCTGGAAAGGAAGGGGTTGATCTGGTGCAGGTAACTTCTGAATCTCATGCGCCGACTGTAGCGGCGCAGAGACTGGTGGAGCATCAGACGAATCTTAAAATATGCCGGTGTATTGGGCCAAAAGGCTCAACGCAGCAGCCTCAGACAATATCGTCGATCAGGATGTGATGCTGGCCGCGACTGCATTGCTCGATTCGCGCCTCGACCTTGTAGACGTTTCGCAACATCAACTCAGTGATTACCTCATGACTCGGCCCGCTGCCCTGCGCGGTGCCATCGGCGATGACCAGCACTTGATCGGCAAACCGTAACGCCTGATTCAGGTCATGGATCGCGATAAACACGATGACCGAACGCTTGCGTGCCAGTGCGCGCATGAAGTTCAGTACCTGCACCTGACGATGCATGTCGAGTGCGCTGGTCGGCTCGTCCATCAACAGGATTTCCGGTTCGCGCACCAGTGTCTGGGCAATCGACACCAATTGTTGTTGACCGCCGCTGAGTTCGCCGAGATTGCGGAAGGACAGTTCGGTGATGCCCAACGCTCCGAGGATGTCGTCGACCAGTTTCAATTCGTCATTGTGGACGACCCACCCCGGCGTCAATTGCTTGCGCGCCAGCAGGACCGACTCGTACACGGTCAGTCTGGCACTGGCGTTCAGGCCCTGGGGCATGTAGCTGATGCCCTGCGCGCCTTTTTTCGAGTCCTGCAAAATCACTTGGCCGGGGCCATCGATCAACCCGGCCATGCGTTTGAACAGAGTGGATTTGCCCGCCGCATTCGGGCCGACCACCGCGACCACCTGGCCGCCGGTAAAGGTGCCTGTGCTGACGCCGCTGATGATCGTGCGTTGACCGTAACGCGCGCCGAGATTCTCCAACTGAATCTTCACCATGAGTTTTTCTTCCCGCCCAGAATCAGAGATATGAAGAACGGCACGCCGATCAGTGACGTGACCACACCGATGGGGAATATCGCCCCCGGGATCAGGGTTTTGCTGACCACCGAACTGGCGGACAGGATCAACGAACCAGTGAGCAGTGAAGCGGGCAGGAAGAATCGCTGGTCTTCGCCGATCAGCATGCGGGCGATATGCGGTCCAACTAATCCGATAAAACCGATGGTGCCGACAAACGCCACCGGAAACGAAGCGAGCAGGCTGACCATGATCAGCGTCTGAAAGCGCAGGCTGCGCACATTGATGCCGAAACTCGCGGCTTTGTCATCGCCCAGGCGCAAAGCGGTCAGTGCCCAGGCGCGTTTGGCGAAAATCGGCAGGGTGATGAGGATCACCAGACAAATCACCCCAAGTTTCGGCCACGTCGCTTTGGTCAGGCTACCCATGGTCCAGAACACCACGGCGGCCACGGCTTGTTCGGTGGCAAAGAACTGCACCAACGCCAGCAACGCGTTGAAGGTGAATACCAGCGCAATGCCGAGCAATACGATGGTCTCGGCCGTCACGCCACGGCGCATGCTCAAGAAGTGAATCAGCAGCGCTGACAGCATGGCCATGATGAACGCGTTCACCGGCACCATGTATTGCGCCGCAAACGGGAATAGCGCGACGCCAAATGCCAGGCCCATGGCCGCGCCGAAACTGGCGGCAGCGGAAATGCCCAGGGTGAACGGGCTGGCCAGCGGATTGTTGAGGATGGTCTGCATCTGCGCGCCGGCCAGCGACAATGCGGCACCCACCGCGACGGCCATCAGTGCCACCGGCAAGCGAATTTCCCACATCACCACCCGCACTTGCGGCGAAGCGCTGTCCGGCGAAAACAGTGCGCCGAGCACTTCGCTGAGGCTGTAGCTCGCCGGCCCCAGCGCCAGATCAAGCAGCACGCTGCACATCAGCAGCAACACCAGTGCGCCGAGGATCAGCCGTTTGCGCAGCACCAGTCGGCGGTAGGTATCGCGCTGCACGACCATGGCTTCGTTCAGCGAACTCATGGTTTGACCTCGGGTTTCAGGCTGACAAAGTAACCGGGCTCATAGGGCACAGGCAGGAAGCGCTCATGCAGTTCGCGAAACGAGGCGTCCGGGTCGAGATCGGCAAACAGCGTCGGGTGAAACCACTTCGCCAATTGCTGGATCGCGACGAACTGATAGGGGCTGTTGTAGAACTGATGCCAAATGGCATGGAACGCTTGATCGTCCTGCGCCTTGATGCCGGCGTATGCCGCACGCTGGGTGTACCACGCGAGTTTTTTCCGGGCTTGTGCCATGTCCGCGCCCGGGCCGACGCCAACCCAGTGGCCGCCGGGGGCAAAGGCTTCCCAGTTGGCAGTGGTGACTACCACATGGTCTGGATTGGCGACTATGACTTGCTCGGGGTTCAACTGGCCGAACGTGGTGGGAATGATGCGTTTGGCGATGTTGTTGCCACCGGCCATCTCAACGAAACGACCAAAGTTTTCATTGCCAAAGCTCAGGCAGCAATCGTCGGTGTAGCCGCCAATGCGCTCGATGAACACGTTGGGCCGGGCAGGGTGATTGGCCTCGATTACGTCGGTGACGCGACGGATCTGCTGGTTGCGAAAGTCGATGAACGCTTCGGCGCGTTCTTCTTTGCCGAAAAGCTGGCCGAACAGGCGCATGGTCGGCTCGGTGTTCTGCATCGGGTTATTGCGAAAATCGACGTAGACCACCGGAATGCCGAGGGCATCAAGCTTCTCGATATAGCGCGCATCTTCAGTGGCGTGCTGTGCCTCGACGTTGAGGATAATCACGTCGGGACGCTGGGAGATCGCTTGTTCGATGTCGAACGTGCCGTCCTCAAAGCCGCCAAAGGTCGGGATCTTGGCGATGTCGGGAAACTTTCGCAGATACGCGCCATAAGTATCCGGATCAGACTGGATCAGATCCTTGCGCCAGCCAACGATGCGCTCGATGGGGTTTTGCGTGTCCAGCGCGGCGACCAGATAGAGCTGGCGACCTTCACCGAGGATCACCCGTCTGACCGGCAGGTGCACTTTGACCTTGCGTCCGAGCAAGTCAGTCACCGTGCTCAGCGCTGGATCAGCATCGGCTGCCTGTGCGCTGCGAGGTGCAAGGGATAACAACGCCACGCCGGACAAAATCGCCAGCAGCAGTGCAGCGAAGGCGTGGCTGCGTCGAAAAATAGTAACCATGGTTGGTGCCTTTGCAGAAGCCGGATCAGGTAACGGCAAACACTGTCGCCAAGACCCGGTGGTTTAGAAATCGACAGTGGCCGACAGCAGCAATGTGCGTGGCGAACCTTGAGAAAACGCGCCGTAGGACGCCACGCCAGACCAATACTCGCGATCGAATACGTTCTGCACAGTGGCGCGGAATGTCGTTGGTCGCTCGGCGATGCGAGTGGCGTACCGCGCGCCGACATCAAAACGGGTCCAGGCATCCAGCTCCTGGGTGTTGGCCTGATTCACGTATTGGCTGCCGGTGAAGATCGCGCCGCTGGTCAGGGTCAATCCTTCGACTTGCGGCGTGTCCCATTCGGCCCAGAGGTTGGCCTGGACTTCAGGCACGCCGACCGGCTTGTTGCCTCGATTGGCGGCAACCCCGGTTTTGGTGAGTTCGGCATCGAGCAGGGTCACGCCGCCCAGCAGGCGCGTGCCTTTGGCGACTTCGCCGAACATGTTCAGCTCCACGCCGCGATTGCGCTGTTCGCCCTGTACCGAGAACAGCCCCGAGGTCTGTTCGCCGCTGGGTTTCTTGATCTGGAACAGCGCGAGAGTCGAGGTGAAGGTGCCGTAGTCGACCTTGACCCCGACTTCATGTTGCCGGGACACGTAAGGCGCAAAAATCTCGCCGGCATTCGATGCGGTCGAGGGCGCGATGTCGCCTTTGCTCAGGCCTTCGATGTAGTTGTAGTAGAACGAAACGTGATCCCAGGGTTTGACCACAGCGCCGAACAGTGGCGTGGTCTTGCCGTCATCGTAGGAGGTGGTGACCACGCCGGCCGGGTTGTAGTTGTCGGACTTGATGTTCTGCTTGCGCAGGCCAGCGGTGACTTTCAAACGCTCATCCAGCACCGACAATGTGTCGGCGAGGGCCACGCCTGACAGTTCGGTTTCGGAGACTTTCAACGCGTCCGGCGTAGGGATATCAGGTTTCGGACGATCAATCGGGTGGTAGATGTTCGACAGGATGGCGGGCCCGGAAATAATCCCCCGGGACAATTCATCGCGGTAACGCGTGACCTGAAGGGCGGTGCTGTGGCTGATCGGCCCGGTGTCAAAGCGCAGGCGCGCTCCGGCGTCGATTGTGTAGCGCTCGACTTCGAACTTGTAGTAACCGGGGATCGACGAGGTATCACCGGCTTCGTTGATGATGGTCGGCGTCTGATCGGACATGCGCGCGACGTTCGATCTGCCAGCACCGGCGTGAGCAAATACCGTCAGGTCGTCGTTCAGATCATATTCACCACCGAGCAACGCCGATTTGTCCCGGGTCCTCGACCAGCCCCAGTCCTGGCTGACGTTGGTACGGCCATTGGCCGCCGAGGGAATGTCGACGCCGCTGGCGATCAGAAACGGTCGGGACGCGGCATCGATTTTTTCCTTCTGGCTGAGCAGATCCAGGGTGGTGCGCAAGCGGTCCCCCTGATAGTCGAACGAGATGGCGCCGATATCGACATTTCGCGATTGCTCGTCAATGGCCGTGTTGCCCTGTTGCGTGCTGCCGTTAATGCGCACCCCGAACCGACGCTCAGGGCCAAAACGCCGACTGAGGTCGAAGTGACCGCCGAGCTGCGTGTCCATCGCATAGCTGGCGGTGAATCGGGTCAGGTCTTCATCGAGAGAGCGCTTTGGCACTACGTTGATCACGCCGCCGACGGCGCTGTTCGGAGACATGCCATAAAGCAGGGCGCCGGGGCCTTTGACCACTTCGATACGCTCGGCGAACTCGGTGAACACTCGATAGTTGGGCGCAACGCCGTAGACACCATCGAAGGCTATCTCGCCGAGATTGCCTTCACCCACCGGAAAGCCACGAATGAAGAACGAGTCGACAATCCCGCCGGTCTGCCCGGTGGAACGCACCGAGGAATCGCGTTCGAGCAAATCGCCGACGGTAACGGCCTGCTGATCCTTGATCATTTCCGAGGTGTAGCTGCTGACGCTGAAGGGCGCGTCCATCACATCGGTGTTGCCGAGCATGCCGAGGCGTCCGCCCTGGGCGACCTGATTTCCCGAGTACACCGCAGGCAGGCTGTCACTGCTTTTATCGATGCCGCCGATGGTGGTTTCGCTCAGCGTCAAACTGCGTGGCGCCAGGGTGTAGCTGCCATCGCTGCGCGCAAGCATGTCCAGGCCGCTGCCGGCCAACAACCGGCTGGACGCTTCCTGAGTGGAATACTTACCTTTAAGCCCCGGGCTCATCAGACCCTCGGTCAACGAAGGCTGGAACGACAGGGCGATGCCGGCGTCCACGGCAAAACTCGACAGGGTTGCACCGAGCGGGCCCGGAGCGATGTTGTACGAACGCACGACCGCGGAATCAAGTTGCACCGGCACCGCGGCGAGCGCTTGCGGGCACGCGGCACAGACCAGGGCCAGACTCAGCAACGCACTGCAAATAGCGGGCTTGAGCGGGCAATCCGGGCGCAAGGGTCGTGCAACGAGCATGAATGGATGGCCCTGTAGGCGAGAGAAAAAGGTTGTTCCTTTCATTGCCAGTCGAGATCGAAAAAAGTATCAGCAGCGCAGTGAATATTTTTCTGCGCAGCTTTTTCAGATCAGGCGGGCGACAGCGTCACCCAATAGCCACTCAGGTGGCCGGTGACAAGGACCGGGTAGGTTTGCGTCAGCATGTTGAGCGTGCGCTGGGTATCGCTGATCGGGTACGCCCCGGAAATGCGCAGGTCTCCAATCGCCGGGTCGCAACGTACGAACCCTCGGCGGTAGCGCGCCAGCTCCGCGACGAAGTCGGCGAGGCGCATCTTGTCCGCCATCAACATGCCTTGCGTCCAGGCGCCGACGTAGCGATCCGTCAGGCTCACCTGGCCAAAGTCTTGTGAGGAAAAATCGGTACGTTGCCCGGCATTGACGATCAGCGGGGCGGTTTGCCCGCTGTCTGCCAGCACCACTCTTACCGCACCTTCAAGCACGGCGAGATGGGTGCGGGGCTGAAGTTCGCGAACGGTAAATCGCGTGCCCAAGGCTTGCATTCGGCCTTGGCGGGTGCTGACCAGAAACGGTCGTGGCAGCGGTGCGACGTCTGGCGCGGTCTCGACCAGAATTTCGCCTTCGCGCAAGTTGATCAGCCGTTGATTGGAATCGAACAGCACGTCGATGGCGGTGTCGGTATTGAGCGTGATGCGTGAGCCGTCGGCCAGGGTCAACTCGCGGCGCTGGCCCACCGCCGTGCGGTAATCGGCGGTCCATTGCTGTGACTCCGCGAGTTTCCAGCTGCCCCAGCCAGCTGGCAGCACTGCAAGAATCATCGCCAGTTTGCCCAACGCCGCACGACGTTCCGGATTGCTCGGACGGTCCAGCGCCGACATCGCCAGGGAAGGGGGCAGGCCGCCGAGTTTGCTTTGCAGCAGTTGTGCCCGCGACCACGCGCGATTGCGCTCCGGCGAGCTGACTTTCCAGCACTCCCATTCGGCATGCTCGGTCTCGCTGAGGTCGTTTTCACTCAAGCGCATCAGCCATTCGGCGGCTTCTTCGAGAACCTTGGGGTCGAGCGGTGGTTCATTGCGGCGAGCGAACATTTATTCCACCAGCATCAGGCACTGCACGAAGGCTTGTTTCATGTAGCGCTTGACGGTGATCAGCGACACATTCAATTGCTCGGCGATATCGTCGTACTTCAAGCCGCTGATCTGCGACAACAGGAACGCACGCTTGACCAGTGGCGGCAGGGCATCGAGCATCGCATCGATCTCGTGCAGGGTTTCCAGAACCATGAAGCGCAACTCTGGCGAAGGCACTTCCGGCGCTGGCAGATGCGCGAGGGCATCGAGGTAGGCGCGCTCCAGCGCCTTGCGCTGATACCAGTTGATCAGAATGCCCTTGGCCACACAGCTCAAGTAAGCCCGTGGCTGCTCGATGACCGTGACTTGCGAAGCGAGGATGCGGGTGAAGGTGTCTTGCGCCAGATCCGCCGCATCCATGGCGTTGCCGAGTTTTTTCCTGAGCGTGGCGTACAGCCAGCCGTGATGGCCGCTGTACAGGTCTTCGATCACGCGCAGATGATTGTGGTTATTCGCGGGAAGAGATTCGCTCATGGCAATTGTTTTGTGCAATTGAGAAGTATTCCCAATGCTAATTGACAACGCCTGCGCCGCGCAAGCGCGATTCGGCATCGCGTGTCAGCTTCGTGGCATGCGCAGCAATGCTTCAATCATCTCGTCGATTTCAGCCTCGGTGTTGTAGGCGTGCAGCGATGCGCGACTGACTTCAAGCAGGTTGCGTTGTTGCATATCAAGCATGGTCGAACGGAACGTCGAGGTGCTGACGTTGATCCGTTTGTCCCGTGCCGCCAGCCATTGCTGCACTTGCGCGGCGCTGCTGCCCTGACAGGTGAATGTGACGATACCGGACTTGATGATGCCCGAATCCGTGGGTTTGATACCGGTAACCTCGCCGAGCCGATCACGCAAATACGCAGCCAAATGCTGAATGCGCTGCCACATCGGTTCGAGGCCTTGCGCCAGTGCGTAATCCACCGCAGCACCCAGGCCAAGTTTGGCCACTACGTTGCATTCCCAGTTTTCAAAGCGCCGGGCGTCCTCACGAATCTTGAAGGTCTCCGGGGTCAGCAGGGAGGCCGCATGCAGGTCAAGAAACGCCGGTTCCAGGTTCTGACACAGCGACTTTTCGACATACAAGAATCCCATGCCCCTCGGCCCACGCAGGTATTTGCGACTGGTGGCGGCGAGCATGTGGCAACCGATTTTCTGCACATCGATCGGCATCTGCCCGACACCCTGGCAGGCGTCGAGCAAAAACAGCACACCCGCGGCCCGGGCCAGTGCACCAATCTGCTCGATAGGCTGCACCGGCCCACCGTTGGTGGCGATCACCGGCAAAGACACCAGCGCGACCCGATCATCGCCGAGCATATCTTTCAGGGCCGACAGTGAGACCTGCCCCTGTTCATCGTTGGGGATGATCCTGATTTCGATGCCGCGGCGTTTTTTCAATTGCAGGTAGGGAATGTAGTTACCGGCGTATTCGGTGGTCGACGTCAGCACCACATCGCCGGGTTGCAGCGGCAGTGAATAGAACGCCATGTCCCAGGCTCGGGTAGCGTTTTCGATCACTGCAATTTCGTCAGGGCAGGCATTGATCAAGCGGCCAATGGCGCCATAGACGTTTTCCAGTTCCGGCGAATGCTGCGCCGCCGCTTCATAGCCACCCAGTTGCGCCTCAAGTTGCAGGTGGCGGGTCATGACCTCGATCACCGGTTTGGGCATCAGCGCTGCGCCGGCGTTATTGAAGTGGATCAGTTGCTCGACTGCCGGCGTGTCGACGCGCAATTGTTCAATGTTCAAAACGCAGTTCCTTGATCAATCCCCGGGCGGAGCGGGGCTGGGTTGCATGGCCACCGGCCAGAAGCGCAGCGCGACAATGGGAATCAACGCGAGCACGTACGCCAGACACACGAACAGGTAAGTGTATTGCAAGCCATAAACCTGACTGAGCAAACCACCCGCCGAGATCCCGGCAATCGAAGCGAACTGCGCGGTGCCTTGGGCAATGCCCAGAACATGACCTTGTTGCGAGCTGTCGGCGGTTTTTGAGATCAACGCCATCAGCACCGGCGTCGTGGCACCCAGCAGCACGCCCCAAATGAAGTAGGCAATGACGAACACCAGCGGATTTCGGGTGATGCCGGCCACGGCGGTCAGGGCGATGCAACCGATGACGATGTAGGTAATGCGTTGCAGGGTTTCCTGTTGGGTTCGATGCTCGAAGTAGCGTGACCAGGCCGTTGCCGAAAGAATGAAACCCAGTGCGAGCAAGCCGTAGCACAGGCCAACCACCGAGTTGCTGACCTCGAAAATCGAACTGACGTACAGCGAGAACGAGGTCTGCGGAAGCATCCGCGCCAGCAACAGAATGCCCATGACGCCCAGCAGTGAGAGCAACGGTGAACCCTGCCAGAGACTGCCGGAACGAGGGGGCGGCGCCGCGTTATCGGCCACCTGGGCTTTTTTCACTGGCGGCACATCCGGCAACGTCACGGCCGCCACCACGGTACAAATGGCGCACAGCACCGAGGCGATAATGTTGATCCAGAAGAACGTCGCGTAATCGAGGATCAGACCGCCAACAACCGCTCCCAGCAGCGAGCCGACGTTGGTCGATATTTGCAGAATCGCAAACAGCCGCGCCCGTCGCGAAGGCGCTTCGATACTGACGCCATAAGCCTGTGCCGGCGCGATATACCCGGCAAACGCGCCTTGCAGAAACCGCAGGATCAGGATGATCCAGATATCGCTGAACAGCGCCAGCCCAAGCTGGGTCAGGGACAAACCGGCGAGGGCGCGGATCATCATCAATTTGTGGCCGTAACGATCGCCGATACGGCCCCAGAATGCGCTGGTCAGAATAATGCCCAGCATCGGCCCGACGTACACGGCGATGCTGGCGAAACTGAAAACTGACTCCGAGTCGGTCAGCCCACGCAGGTGGACGGGCCAGAACGGCCCGCTCATTTCCATCGCGCCCATCGAGATGAGCTGAATGGCAAATAGAAGATAAATCAGGATTCTTACTCTCGAACCCTGGATGGCACCTGCATGGGACATTAGTCAGCCTCGGTGGTTAAACGATGTCGAGCGGGTTGGTCAGGGTGTGCTGTAAACGATAGTTGGAGTACTGCATCAAATGCATGCGCAACAACGACCGGGTTGGCCACGGGTCCTGAATGAACGCTTTGCGTTCGACTTCCCACAGCGCTGGCGAGACACGCTCACGCACAGCGGCGAAGGCGCTTTCGGTTTCCTCACGCAACACTTCCCACATGCGATTGTTGTCCAGACCGTATTCTTTCGTCAGCCACAACGCCATTTCGTGCAGGTGAGTGAGGAATGCCGCGTCGAGCACGAACATGCGCACCGGCTCGATATCTCCGACGAATACAGTCGGCAGGATACCGGGCTGCACATGCGGCTGTAGCGTGTAGCCGCGCGCCTCCAACAGCGGCGCGTAAGTGCGGCCATCGCCAAAATCACGGATCAGCAGACTACGTGCTTTGCCATCGGGAGCAAACAGCACCATGGTGTTTTGCTGATGCGCCTCAAGCCCGACGCCGTACATCAAGTAGATCGCCACCACCGGATGAGTGACGACTTTGGCGTACTGGCGAAACCAGTTCTCGACGCTCGCGGCACTGGCCCGTACACCGTCGCGCTCGATCAGATCGGTAAACAGTGGCCGACCAGTTCCAGGCAAACGGGTGAACAACGAGGCCACGGTAATCGGCAGGCAATCGTCACTGCGTTCGAACGCTTGCTGACTGGCACGATAGACCACCGACAAATGCCGCCCGGGCGCATCGTCCTGAGTGACTGCGTTTTTATAGCGAACACCGATTTCCTCGGGGAAGATCTCCAGACGCTGATCGAAGCCGTTTTCAGCCGCGAGAATCTGGCTGATGACCGTACTGATGCGCGGCCCCATGTGAATCGACTTGGCTTGCAGACTGCGCAGTTCGCTGGTCATCCACACCGCAATCGGCAGTTTGATCAGCGGCGCGCAGTCGTCCAGCACCGGCATCATCGTGCGATAAGACATGGTCGGCAGGGTGACGATGTCGGGGCCGTCGGTGATCAGGATGCCGTGTTCAATCTCGGCGGCAAACGTCTTGAGGACGAAGGCCTGCAAGTGCCAGGCGTGAATCGGTAGCGGCAGCCATTGGCGTTCATCCAGCCCTTTGCTGTTAAGCGAGGCTTTCCATTGCTCCCATTGCACCGGGAAATTGCTGGCGAACCAGTCGTGGTAACTGGTTACGTGCGGCATGCTTTCGCTTTTCGCGTTGTCGGCACGCAACGCGGCAATGCGCAACGGCACCTGCGCGTTGAACTCGGGGGACAGTTGCTCGACTTCCTCATCAGTCAGCCCCGGGCGCGACTTCCACGTCGGATAGTACGGATGGCCTTCCAGCGAACCCCATTGATCCAGCAGAATCGCCGCGTCCTTGGTCTTGGCATGTTTGCGCAGGTAGTCGGTGAAGCTATCGAGTCCCTGATCCTTGGCCGCCTGATGCAGTCGGGCGTTCCACTGCTGGCGATGCTGACGGGCGTGCGCGTCATTGGTCAGGCTGTTTTCCATGTCGGACTTGAGCCCGGCGACGCCTTCGTCGGTGGGTTCAAAGTCGAAGCTGTCGCGCAGCACATCGAGCATGTCCTGATGGCTGGTGATGATCTGGCGTACGCCTTCATCGGTGACCAGTACCACGTCACCCTCATTGACCACGGTGTCGGCCGGGCCTTTGCTGATGTCGGAAAAGGCCAGATGCGCGCGGCCGGACTTAAGCGGGTACGTCGCCCGGTTGCCCTCGACGGCAAAGCTCAGGGCCGCACGGTCGAGGATGTTTTCGGCGAAAAGGCAGCGAATCAAGCGGCGCATGGCGTTCTTACGGGAGTAGGCGATCAGTGTCTTGAAGTCATCCATATCAGCGGTCTGCTCGTCGAAAATTGAATTGAGAAATCAAGCGGCGGCGTTTGCCGGGCGTGGCCAATGGCTTGGAAAGTAATCGAGGGCCGAGTCGCGCAGGCCTTGCATGTAGCCAACGCTCCACTGCAGGACTTCTTCGATGTAAGGCACCTTGAGGTCGAAACGCCGGGCCATTTCCACCAACAGCACCAGGCCGTAGGCGACGTCTTCATTGAAGGCGCGGCTTTCACGCTCGATCACATAACCGGCGCGGTTGTCATCGGCGGGCACCATGGGCGCGAGGATGTCGTTGTAGGCCTGATTGGTCCGCAGAATCGCCAGCATGCTGCTCTTGTCGCGAATCTGTTCGCCGTACGCCTCGACAATTTCCTGCTTGAGGGATTTCACCGAAGACAGATCGACGCCCATGCGCTGGCTGATGACCGCGCACAGGTCCTGGCTTTCCTGATCCATGCGTTCAAGGAAATACGCGCCCAGCTCGGGGCACTCGGTCCACCAGCACATGCGCTGCGGGAAAATCTTGCGATGCCACTGTCCATAAGGGCCGATCAACCCGTAAATCACCGAGCTGTGCATGATCGGATTGCCCGGTGTCAGGGTGATTTCAAGGTAGTTGTCGAGCATCGTCACGCACGGCCCGTAAAGCAGGGTGAGCATGTCTTGCAGGTGCTCGCGGGATGCCTGCGATTCACGGGCATGCGTTGCGACATACAGCTGACTCTTGCCGCCGCCCATCTTGATCGACAGCCCGGGTTTCAGATCGAACGCGGTGTGCGGGACATCTTTCATTCCCCAGATCACCACGTTCGGACGTTCGGTCAATTGCGCTTCGGCCAGCCAGTCGAAGCCGCAGAACCCCGGAATGGCACCGACGTAAACCGGTTTGCCGGTGGCCAGATGCGGTGCGACGGCTTGCAGGGTTTGCGGTCGGGCATGCGCCGGGACGGTGATGATGACGATGTCGGCATCCTCGACGGCAGTTTTGGCATCGGTGGTGACCCGATCCAGTCGTGCGCTCAGTGTCGAGCCGTCCGGCAACAATGCCTGCATCGGTGTCTGACGGGCATGTTGCTCAATGATTTCCAGGTTGCTGGTGAGCATCGAAACCTGAACATCGGGGATCTGTTTGAACAGGACGGCATTAAGGTGTCCGGTTCTGCCACCGCCACAGATGGCGACTTTCAGCAGTTTCATCGAGAGGCGTTCCTGTGTGGGAGGAGGGTCATGCGACGCTCAATTGCAGTGGCGCAGAACTGGATTCCAGCCATTGAGTCTTGCCTAGCCAGTTATCCAGTTGCGGGGCGACACTCGGGTCGAGCAAGTCGCGCTCTTGCAGCCAGTTCTCGTTGAACACGGTGTGCAGATACTTTTCGCCGCCATCGGCAATCGGCACCACGACATTGCCGGTCAGCACGCCTTTGTGGATCAGTTCCAGTGCCTTGAAGATCGCACCACCGGTTGATCCGCCAACCAGCAATGCCAGGTTGCGCGCGATGTATCGAGCCGTTTCGAAGGCTTGCGAATCGGTCACCTGCACGCCGAGATCGATGCAGCTGTAGTCGAGCACCAGGCCGACGGTGTCACCTGCGGGCGTGCCGGTACCCGATTGGTAGTACGGATAACCGGGGTGGCCGAAGACGATTGAACCGGCGGGTTCAACGGCGACGGTGACTGTGTCCGGGTTGTGCTGTTTAAGACCGCGAGCGATGCCGGTCATCGAGCCGCCAGTTCCGACGCAACCGACATAGGCGCCGATGGAGCCTGCTGACTGGGCGATGGTTTCGCGGACAAAATCGCTGTAACCGCCAGCGTTGGCGGCGTTATCGGATTGGTTCATGAACACTGCGCCGGGGATCTGCTGCGCGAGTTCAGCCGCCAGGCGCTGACGCTCGACCACGGCGACTTCATCTTCGCGGTAGGTGCCGGCGACAAATCGGATGTCGGCGCCCAATGCCTTCATCACCGCAATCTTGTCCTGAGCTGCGTGGTGATCGACCACGGCAATGAATTGCAGACCGAACTCAACGGCGGCCATGGCCAGTCCGATGCCGGTATTGCCCGAAGACGATTCGACCACCACACCGCCGGGCTTCAGGCGACCCGACTTGAGCGCGCCCAACACCATGTTGCGTGCCATGCGGTCTTTTATGCTGCCACCGGGATTGTTCTTCTCGATCTTCAACAACAGTCGGGCGTTGGTATCCGGAATATCAATACCCAATATTGGCGTGTTACCAATAAGGTCTGAAACTTTATTCAGTATCATATGAAGTATTCCCTTTCAGTAGTCAGGTGAGAATGCGTAATTACCTTCCGTACAACAGGTGGCTTTTATTCGTTGGGGCAGGGGGTGGCGATGGAATTCATTTTCCAGCAAGTCCATCTGATACCCGGCTGTATTGGCATATACCAATAGATCGCCAGCGTTTGGTGTGCAATTGAAGTTGATCAGTCGGTGGGTGATGACGTCGTCATCCAGACAGCTATGGCCGGCAATGTAAGCCTGCATCGGTTTATGTGGCGAATGTTCAGTACTGATCAATATCGGATCAACCAGATACTCCGACGAAAACCATGTTTCACAAGCGCTGAAACTACTGCCTTCAATAAAAATGACGGTCTTGTTTTCAGCGATCTGCTTGGTGCGCGTCACCCGAAACACCGATATCGCCGCTTGATCCACCAGGCTGCGCCCGGGCTCAAGCGCAAGTGTAATATTGTTTAGTTTCAAGTAATTCGCGATGGTTTGTCCCGGCGAATGTTCGGCCTCAAGGAATAACGTCAACCACTGACACGCCGTCAGGCTACTGCCATAAGGGTAATAAGAGCCGGGGACGCAACCGTTGTAGTAATGACTGGCTACATTGTCATTCTGCAAAAAATTACTGTACCTCTGTGGTTCGACATAACGCATCGGCAAACCACCGCCAATATCGATCATGCTCGGGTTCAAACCCATTTCCCTTGCGGCGGTGATGAACGCTGTCACCTCGCGAAAAGCTTGCGCCCGAGATTCAAATCCGTAGCCACCGAGGTGGAAATGCAAACCTTCGAAGTGAAATTTGTCGCGTTCCCGCGTCAGAATTTGCAGGCATTCAAGCAAGTCATCTGCACCCATACCGAATCGGCTGCTCGGGCAGCTGCTTGGTCTGTAACGCAGTAATATCCTCGGTTTCACGGCGCCTGGCAGTGCTTCGAGCAAAGTGTTCAGGTGGCTGAATTCTTCCAGTGAGTCGACGCAAATCAGCGATCCACCTTCCACCAAAGCTTGATGAAACTCGGTGGTCTTGGCCGGCCCCGTGGCGCATAGCCGCTGCGCCGGAACGCCTGCACGAAGCGCTGCACGCAGTTCATGGATGCTCGAAACATCGACGCCGATGCCCGAATTGCTGGCCGCTTCGAGTAAACACTGGGACTTGTTGGCCTTGGCGCCGTAAAAAATAGCGTGATCGACTTTATATTGATTCAACACCCCAAGCAGGGCGGCCGAATTCAACTCAAAGGCATGTGGCCATACCAGATTTAATGGCGAGCCGTACTGTGTGGTTAATTCAAACAAGTCCTGCGATTTATTGTGGATCAAATGCGAAACAACGGAGTCCAGCAACGGCGGAAGCATCTCGGGCGTATGGACTTTAATACAGCTATCTATTGAGGTCGGAATTATATTAGGCATGGCAAACCCCTGGCGCCGAATATCTCGCCATTGATGCATCGATAACTGATCGCTATCGACAGGACTATTTTTTCTGCCAATCAGGCATAAACGAATTTCGACTTCGGTGGCGGATGCCAGACCAGGCCTGAAAATAACTTGAAGCCATCGATCGTAATAAATGGTTCACAAATATCTGACATGAGAACCCCGTTCCATAAGGTTTATACGGATATAGCTGTCAGCCATTAGTTCCTGGCCTTTGCGTTGTGAAGAACCATTAACTGACATTCAAATGACATCACTGCTGGGCACTTCCGGTGAACATTACGCTTCGCATTGATACGAGATTAGTTTCGCTTGGCTGCTTGAACAATATTGCGAACGCGAACAGTTATCAAGTAAGGTTTTCAAATATTTTCCAATAAACACCTGGCGAGGCGACGTACAGAGACGTGTATTTACACGCTCTTGTACTCGTTCGTCCCGACATTAAAAACTCCCTTAATACCTTGATGAATAAGGCGTTAAGGCTCGCTGAAACCCGCCCGCGCCGGCAGTGAAATTTGCTTGCTGTCGACAGCGGAAAATTTTTGAAAAACCACGACTGACGCACGCCAAGGAGAGATTCCATGAAAACTGAACGTCTCAACACCATCGCCAGGCTTCCGATCAGCTACCTGTTCGTCCCGGGCAACCGTCCTGAACGCTTTTCCAAAGCGGTGGATGCCGCTCCGGATGCGATCATTCTCGACCTGGAAGACGCCGTTCATCCGGACAGCAAATCGGCGGCTCGCGCTGCAATCTGGGCCTGGCAGGAACGAACGCCGAGCGTCACCTGTCAGCGCTACATCCGCTTGAACAGCGTCAGCAGCGCGCTGTTTCGCCAAGACATGACATGGCTTGGGGACATGCGATATCCCGAGCGCTGCGCCGGTATTTTCTTGCCCAAAGCCGAATGCCCCGAGGCCCTTTCGCAAGTGGTCGAGCGCTTGTTGGCGTGGAATCCGCAATTGCAGATTGTCGCCATCATCGAGACCGCCAAAGGCCTGCAACAGGTCGAGGCGATAGCGGCGATTCCCGGGCTTGCGCGCCTTGCATTCGGCTCGCTGGATTTCTCGCTCGATATCAATTGCAGCCAGATTCCCGAAGCGTTTCTGTACGCCCGCAACCGGATCGTACTGGCTTCGCGAACGGCGCAGCTGCCGGCGCCCATCGACGGTGTGACACCGGCAATCAGCGAGCTGGCCGTGGTCAAGCAGGAGTCGCATTACGCCCGATCCCTGGGGTTCGGCGCCAAGCTGTGCATTCATCCCGCGCAGTTGAGCATCGTGCAAAAAGCTTTCCTGCCCGACGCCCGACAACTGGCCTGGGCAGACAGGGTGATGCGAGCCGTGGCCGACGGCAGTCACGCGGTGCAAGTGGACGGCGAGATGGTCGATCTGCCGCTGATTGAACTCGCGCAACGATTGCTCGATGTCGCCGACCAACACTCACTCGTGGCCAAGGCCGAAGCCTGCTGAGCCGGGTGTCATCAGGAGGCAAACCATGGATCACGGTTATCGGATTTCGCTGCGGCCACTGTGCGAGGTGTTGCAGTCCGAGCAGGTCGATCCGGCCAATGTGCGGATGCTCCGTGAATCGATTTCGCGGGCCGGGCATTGGCTGGAACCGATCATCATCGAGCGCACGTCAGGCATCGTCATGGACGGCAATCATCGTTTCAAAGCTGCGTTGCAATTGGGCTTGAAGCGAGTGCCGTGCATCCAGCTCGATTACACCGATCCGCGAGTCCGTGTGCGGCATTGGCAGACCGGTCAGGCGTTCGAGGTCTCGCGGATTTTCACCACGATTGCCCGGGGTGAGCTGTTTCCGTACAAGACCACGCGGCACGCATTTGACCCGGCGCTCCCGGTCGTCGCGATCCCGCTGGACTGCCTGTATGGCTGACGATGTGATCGCATCAGCTACCACCGCATAAAAAATATCGGACGAGGGTGATACTTTTTCGCAAGTCGACTGGCATTAGGAGTGATTCCCATTTTCTCTCGTTGAAAGGATCCTCACGTCATGCCTGTTGTCAGTCGACCTTGCGGTGAGCGCGTGTTAACACTCGCCATTCATACCGCCATGCTGAATTTTGTTCTGGTCGCAGGAAGCGCCAATGCCTGGGCGGCAGCCCCTGAGCAGCAGGAAGTTGCGGCAGATCAGGCCACCGACGTTGCGGCCAATGCGCCGGCCGACGCCAGCGCCGAGGGCCTGACCCTCGATGTCACTAACGTCAATGCCCGTTACAACAGCGCAACCGCGCTCCCGGAAGTATTGGCCGGAGGGCAGGTGGCCCGTGGTGCGCGGCTCGGCATGTTGGGCAACAAAGACGTGATGGACACACCGTTCAGCGTAACCAGTTACACCGCCAAAACCTTGGCCGACCTGCAAACCGTGACTGTCGCTGATGCTCTGGAGCGTGATCCTTCAGTGCGCTCCACGGGGCAGACCGGTGGCATCGTCGACTCGTTTTTCATTCGTGGTTTTGCGATTGGCGAAGGCAACATCGGTGAACTGGCCTACGACGGTGTTTACGGCGTAGCGCCCAACTACCGGGTATTCACCGAGTACGCCGAGCGCGTCGAAGTGCTCAAGGGCCCGGGCGCCCTGATGTACGGGATCTCGCCAAACAGCGGCGTTGGCGGGGTGATCAACATCGTTCCCAAGCGTCCATTGGCTGAAGACCTCACGCGGTTCACCGGTACCTACGCTTCGGATTCACAAGTCGGCGGCCATCTGGATATCAGCCGCCGTTTCGGTGACCAGAACCAGTTCGGCGTGCGTTTCAACGGCAGCACACAAGGTGGCGACACCGCCGTTGATAACCAGGAACGCGCGCTCGATATCGGCGCCATCGCCCTTGATTACCAAGGCGAGCGACTGCGCCTGAACCTCGATTTCATCAGCCAGAAAGAAAGTTTCGACGCCGCCTCGCGTCCGTTCACCATCGCGCCGGGCGTCGATGTTCCGTCGGCGCCTAACGGCCGCACCAACCTGTCACAGGATTGGGGCTGGTCGGACACCAAGGAACAGTCGGCGTTGCTCGGCGGTGAATATGACCTGAACGATGCAGTCACCGTATTCGCCCATGCCGGCGGCGGTAAATCCGACGTCAAGCGCATGTCTGACCAGGTGCCGAGAATCCTCAACGATGCCGGCGATACCAGCAACATTCCGGGTTATTACAAATTCAACGTTGATCGCTCGACCGCCGATGTCGGTATTCGCGGCATCTTCGCCACCGGGCCTGTCACGCACACGACGACGGTCATGGCGACGCGGTATCAGGATGAATTGTCCCGGGGCATCAACAACGGCACGGAAATCCGCTCGAACATCTACCATCCGATTGACGCGCCGAAGCAATACATCAACTCGCCAAAAGTGCTGCGGGTTTCCGAGTCGGAACTGTCCGGCGTTGCAGTCACCGACACCTTGTCGGTGCTGGATGATCGCATTCAACTGACCCTCGGCTTACGTCGTCAGGACATCGAGTCGCGTAACTATGCGGCGTCGGGTGCGGTCAGTTCCCGTTATAACGACAGCGCCACATCGCCGCTGGTTGGCGTGGTGGTCAAGCCGTGGGAAGACGTCTCGCTTTACTACAACTATGTAGAAGGCTTGAGTAAAGGTGACATCGCCCCGGGCACTGCGGCTAACGCCGGCGAAACCTTTGCGCCTTACGAGTCCAGACAACATGAAGTCGGCGTCAAGTATGAGCACGGTACGTTCATGACGACGCTGGCGTTGTTCCAGATCGAGAAACCCAGCGGCGAAGTGGGCGCGGGCAATGTGTTCTCGGTACAGGCCGAACAACGCAACCGTGGTGTGGAGCTGAGCATGTTCGGCGAAGTGGCCAAAGGCACGCGCCTGATGGGTGGCGTGACCTTCCTCGATGGCGAGCTGACCGATTCGGCAACTGCCGCGAACCGTGGCAACAAACCGGTCGGCGTGCCTGACGTGCAAGCCAATATCTGGGCCGAATACGACACGCCGTGGCTGGAAGGCTTCACCCTCACCGGCGGTGCGATTTATACCGACAGCCAATACGTCAATCAGGCCAATACCCAGGAGCTGGATTCCTGGACACGTATAGATGCCGGCGCGCGATACGCGATGAAAATCGAAGGTCGCCCGACGACATTCCGCGCCACCGTGCAAAACGTCTTTGATCGTGAGTACTGGTCGGGCGTAGCGTCCTATGGCGCGTTCTCACCGGGCTATCCGCGCACGCTGCAGCTGTCGGCCACCGTCGATTTCTGACGCAAAAGAGCAGGGCGCCTGCGGGTATCCCGGGTCTGAGCGACGAAGGGTTGATTCTTTTAGAGGCAGACAGAAACTACCGATTTACCGCAGACGCCTGGGCAACGCTCAAGCGTCTGCAATGAATCATTAGTTTGCCTTGAGCGTCAGCACGGTGAAGGTGCCTGCGTGAAACACCGGGTCCTGCTTGGGTTGTTCCTGACTCGGGGCAGGCTGGGTGAAATCCGCGCTGAGCAGATAGGCCTGCCCGCGCTTGGCATCCAGCACCATGTTGTGTGCCCAGGGACGAGTGCCAATCGCGCCGAGCGCTTGATACTGCCCTAGCGGATCACGCTGGATAACGGTCAGGCTGGCATCGGCGCCACTGGGTACCAGCAACTGATCGCGCTGATGATCGTAAGCCAGCGTATTGACCGCACGGCCAATCGGCAGGGTGCTGAGCGCTTTGCCCGTGAGCAGATCTGCAACGATCAGCGTGGGATTGCCGCCTCGGCAGGCTACAAACAAACGCTGGTGTGCTTCATCCACCGCGATTGCGCCGGGCTTCTTGCAGGCGTCAAATTTCAAGAACGTCTGTTGCTGCAGTTTTGCGCCGGACAACACCGCCACTTGATCCTCATCGCGCATCGGCACAATAAAGGTGCCGTTTTCGAGAATGACCGGGCCATCGAGCTTTTCTGCCGGCAGGTCGACCGAGGCTTGTAACTGGTCGGTTTTGGCATCGATCAGGTACAGCGTCGAATGATCGCCACGACGACCGCTGGTGACGATCACCCGGTCGCGGCTCGCATCGTAAAGCAGATTATTGAGGTTGCCCGAGTCGAGCTTAAGACGGCGAACGACTTGCAGACGATCCAGCTCAACGATGCCCAGCGAGCCGTCCATATTGGCGACATACGCGCGGTTATGCCGGGGCACGAATGCGACGGCATTGGCACCTGCGGAATTGTCGAGGGTCTTGAGCAAGCGTTGCTGTTCTACATCGAACACCGACAGGCCATTCTCCCGTCGAGCGATAAACAGATACGGTCGCGCCGATTCCAGCGCAGCGAATCCCCAACTATGACCTTCACCCGGCAAGGCGCGTGCCGCGTCGACGGTGTACAGCAACGGTTCGGCCGCACGGGCGGATTCAAAGCTAAGCAAGCACGCGGTCAGGCTCGCAAGCACCAACCACTTTTTTGGCAATGACATCAATGGCCCTGGAATTTCAGAATGGATGAGAGGTTTCAGGGCGCAAAGGCAAAGCCGCAGGTACGCCATAAAGAATGGCGAATGATGGAGCGCAGCAACGCGGATTTCAACGTTCGCGTTACATTTTGCGCATACCGTCACGACGCGCTGATGGCTCGGTCAGAAGCTTTTTCGATGTACCTGGATTGGCAGGCAATTGATCACTGAGATCCCAGATCTCAAGCATCTTGGCGTATTCGAACGCGTGACGCGGGTCGAGCTGAATCCACTCCTGAAAAGCCAGGCGCTCTTCGCTCGTGCAGGTTTCGTCCTGCAAACACATGCACCAGAGGGCGGCTTGATTGAGAATTTCGTCTTCGATCTCGCCAGGGCTTTGAGGATTCATTGACGGCTACCTGTAGGGCTGGGATACGCCACCCTACGAATCTGATTGGAAAAAAAACGTCAAAAAAGCAGCAATTTTTACAATTGGTTTTGAACGCCGGGATTTAAAAGAAGCGCGCTTGTTGCCGAAGGCGTTTTGCCGAGTAAATCGATTTGGCAGCCCGGTGCCGCATCGCTGACCGCCAATTGCATATCGTGCAAACGGGCGACAGCCGAAACCATGCTCAGCCCCAGGCCATTACCCGGTGTATGGCGACTCGATTCGGCGCGGTACAGGCGACGCAACACCGCTTCGCGTTCTGCCGGCGCAATCCCCGGGCCGTTGTCCGAGATGCGAATGCCGACTGCCGAATGCTCAGCGATCACGGTCAGGCGCACCTGACTTTGATCGGGGCAAAACTTGATGGCGTTATCCAGCAAGTTGCAAATTGCATCGAACATTAGCTGGGCGTCACCGGCAATGATCGCTGGAGTCTGGCTTTCAGCAAGCGTCAGCTGAATACCGCGCTCTTCGGCCAATGGCTCGTAGAGTTCGGCGGCGTCGGCGCAGATCAGGTTCAGGTCGAGCGGCGCAAAATGACTGCGACGGGCGCTGTTTTCAATTTCCGAGATGCGCAGCAAGGCCTTGAACGTCAGCAGCAGGGCTTTGGCTTCGGTTAATGCTGCGTTGATGCTGCCGGCGTATTGCTCTTCATCGAGCCCGCGCCGTTGTGCGCGTTCAAGCCCGGCAATCAACCGGGTCAGCGGCGTGCGCAAATCGTGGGCGATGTCATCGCATACACCCTTGACCTCCTTCATCAGGCGCTCGAGTTCATCGAGCATGCCGTTGACCACCGATGCGAGACGGTCGATATCGTCATTGGTGCCCTGAATCGGCAGGCGCCCGGTCAAATCGCCCTCGATGATGCCTTTGATCGAGCGACTGACCTTGTCCAGGCGCCGATGAGCCGAATAACCCAGGGCCACCGCGCCAAACAATCCAACCACCAATAACAGAATGCCGCCGGAAATCAGCGCATTGATCAGCAGTTCGTCGAACTCGCGAATGTCATGGATATCCTGCGCCACCAGCAGAATCTTGCCGTCGGCCTGACGATGGACGATGAATCGTATCGTGCGGTGATGACCGTTGGCTTTGAGCCAGCGAAACTCCTGCGGCTTGTCGAAGGCAGAGTAGGGCGGCAACTGATGAATCGCCCCGGCAATGAACTTGCCGTCCGCGTCGAACAGACTGTGCGGCAAGCGTGCCTCGGCATCCTGCACGGCATGCTTGCGGATCTCCAGCAGTTGCAAGTCGGGGGCCTGGGCGCTGCGGTTTTCCACCTGACGATAGAGCGCTGTGTCGGCCTCGGTTTTCAGGTAGAACGCAGTCTGCCAATAGATGTAGCCGAACAGCGCGAGGAACGAGCAACCGAACAGTGCGAGAAACAGCAAACCGGTGCGAAAGCTGATGGTGCGCGGTATTTCACTCAGGTGAACGGAGAACATAACCGGCTCCACGAATGGTATGAATCATCGGCGGTTCGCCTTCACCGTCGATCTTGCGCCGCAAGCGGCTCATATGGACTTCGATGACATTGGTGCGCTCGTCGTAGCTGTAATTCCACACGGCTTCGAAGAGCATGGTGCGGGTGACCACTTGCCCGGCGTTGCGGATCAAGTGCTCAAGCAAAGCGTATTCACGGGGCACCAGATCGATGATTCGCTCGCCGCGTCGCACGGTTCGGCTCAGCAGATCGACCTCAAGACTGGCCAGCCGCAGGCGTGTCTCCTGCACCTGCGAGGGCGGTTCGGTGCGGCGCCGGTTCAAGGCATCCAGGCGTGCAGTCAACTCGATGAACTCGAATGGCTTGGTCAAGTAATCGTCGCCACCGGCTCGCAAGCCACGCACCCGTTCATCCAAAGCGCTCAGAGCGCTGAGAATCAGCACCGGGGTGCTGACGCTGGCTGCCCGCAACGCGGTCAATACGCCCAGTCCGTCAAGGCCACCGGGTAACATGCGATCGAGCACGATCAGGTCGAACGGTTCGCTCAAAGCCTTCAGCAGGCCCTCGCGACCATTATGGACGCAGCTCACCGTGAAACCGTGGTCACACAAGGCTGCTTCGATTTCACGGCAAGTCGGCAAGTCGTCTTCGACGACCAGAACATGGGTCATGGCAGTTGAACCGCTCACATTGTCAGGCAGAGGTGGCATAGTGTGGCAAACCCCGGGGGCGCGTCACGTTCCCGCCAGTTAAATAAAAGTTCAGGTTCGATTCATGGAGACGGTTACTTGCGCATTCTAGTGGTTGAAGACGATGCCCAAACTGCCGGATACCTGCTGCGCGGGCTGACCGAAAGCGGGCATGTCGTCGATATCGCCAGCGATGGCAACACCGGCCTGGGCATGGCCCTTGAACAAATCCACGATGCCCTGATTGTCGATCGTCGCTTGCCCGGCCTCGACGGCATCGGCCTGGTCAAAGCCGTGCGTGCGCAACAACTGCGAGTGCCAATCCTGATGCTCAGCGCGCAAGCGTCCACCGAGCAAAAGGTCGAAGGCCTGCAAGCCGGTTGCGACGATTACCTGGCCAAACCTTATGCGTTCGCCGAAGTGCTGGCACGACTCGAAGGCTTGCTGCGTGGTCGCGATCAACCGAGCGGCCCGGTGCGCCAAGTGGAAGTCGGCGAGCTGAAACTCGACTGCGCAACCCGTACCGCCACGCGCGCTGGCCGGGTCATCGCCCTCCAGCATCGCGAAGCGTTGCTGCTGGAAAAGCTGATGCGCCACAGCGGTCAGGTGGTCACCCGCGACATGTTGCTCGACAGTGCCTGGGACTACGCCTTCGATCCCAATGACAACGTCATCGACAAACACATCCACCGTCTGCGACGCAAACTCGACGAGGGTTTTGCACATTCGCTGATCAAAACCGTACCGGGTGCCGGTTACAGCTTTCAGGTGACACCGGTCGAGGAGCGCTAGTCATCAGTGCCGAGCTTCAGTGATACCGAGACGCATAGACCGCTGTTTTGCGTTTCATCGCTGTACGCCAGGTCAATCCGCGCACCGTTGCGCTCGGCTATCGCCTGAACAATCGACAAGCCAAGCCCGGAGCCGGCTTCATCAGTCCCAAGGCTACGGTAAAACGGATCAAACACCCGCTCGCGTTCCTGCGGGGCGATCCCCGGGCCGGTGTCCTTGATTTGCAGCAACGCAGCGCCATTCACGACGCTCACCGAAAGATCGACCCGGCCACCGGGCGGGGTATAACGAATGGCGTTATCCACCAGGTTCTTCACCAGCGTGTGCAGCTCGGATTCACTGATGCGCACCTGCGCGTCGGTCTCGCCTTCGACACCGATGTCGATCTGCTTGAATTCGGCCAGCGGCAGTAGGTCTTCCAGCACCTGCCGATAGACCTGATGCACCGAAACCGTCAAAACCTGCACCGGCAACGCCACACGATTGTCGGCTTGCGCCTTGGCCAGATTGAGCAGTTGATCGACCAGATTCCTGCCGCGCTCGATGCCTCGGCGTAGCGGCAGCAAACGCTCATGGGCCTGCGCAGACATGTCGGCGGCGGCCAGACGTTCGGCCTGCAGTGACAACGCGGTCAACGGCGAGCGCAGTTCATGGGCCGCGTCGGCGACAAAGCGGCGCTGGGTTTCCAGGGTGTTCGCCACGCGTGCAAGCAAGCGGTTGATCGCGACAACGAACGGCCGGACCTCGGTGGGTAGATGGTTCTCGTCGATAGGATGGAGTTCCTGTTCGGCACGCTGATCGATCTCCGCCGAGAGTGTCGCGATGGGCCGAAAAAGCTTGCGCACCAGATCACCCACCACCAACAGCAATACCGGAAACAACACCAGAAACGGCAACAGACTGCGCCAGGCACTTTCCCGCGCATCGGCATCCCTGGCGCCGGTTTCCTGGGCGACCGCGATGCGCTCGCCATGGGCGGTGGTTCTGACCAGAACGCGAAACGCTTCGCCACCGACATTTACCGTGAACAAACCATCGGCCAGCGTCGTCGGGAAGGGCAGCGGGATCGCGTCATCATCAACTCCGGAAGCATTGCTGCCATCGGCCAGGTACTGAATGATCAGCCGCGACTCCTCATCGTCGCCGAGCGTGTTTTTGCCTTCGGGATACTTCAGCGTCATGTGTTGCCGATCGAACAGCACCGCCACATGGCGCAAGGTTTCGTCCTGCATTTCGTGGGCTTCGTCGAACGCGGAAACGAAGGCAAAGATGCCGGCCAAAATCGCGACGATCAGGATTGCCAGCGACAGAGTGACGGAGAGCCTGAGTTGTACCGATTCCCTCAAGCGCTTTTTGAAACCATCCATCCCACACCCCTGACGTTTTTGATGACCTGACTGCCGAGTTTGCGTCGCAGTGCGTGGATTAAAAATTCCACCGCGTTGCTTTCCACTTCATTGCCCCAGCCATAGAGGCGGTCTTCGAGTTCACTGCGCGAGAGGATCGCGCCCGGGCGAATCAACAGCGCCTGCAACAAAGCGAATTCACGGCTGGAAAGCAGCACGCCGGGGTTCTCCGCCGTCGAGGCTTCTTTCGAAACCAGATCCAGCGACACCACACCGTTTTCCAGAACCGAGAGGGCGCTGCCACCCTTGCGCCGCAGAACCGCGCGCATACGTGCCAGCAACTCGGCGATATCGAAGGGTTTGAGCAGGTAATCGTCGGCACCGCCGTCGAGCCCGCGCAGGCGATCATCAAGACTGTCACGCGCGGTGATGATCAACAGCGGGACCGGGTTGTTATTTGCGCGAATCCGGCTCAGCACTTGCAAACCGTCCTTGCCGGGCAGTCCCAGATCGAGCAGCACCAGATCGTAATGTTGAGTTTCCAGCGCCGCCAGTGCCGTGAGGCCGTCCTTGACCCAGTCAGCGGCATAGCTCGCATCACTCAGGGCACCGTGAATCGCATCGCCAATCATCGGGTCGTCTTCGACCAGCAATATCCGCATGTCCACTCCAGAAAAAAAGGCGCGAAGGTCATGACCCTCGCGCCTGTATTGAAGCATCTGTGCTCGGTTACTGCTTCCCTTTCATCGAGTCGAAGGCCTGCAGCAATTCATTCATGGCCGACTTGCAGTCGCTCTGTTGCGGGCTGCCGGCACGCAAGGCACTGAGTGCGTGGTCGATGGCTTTGTCCAGAACATGCCAGTCGCTCGCGGCGCGGGGCTTGATTCCGGCTTCGGCCGAATCCCACGAGGTTTCCAGATCCTTGATTCGCGTTTTGGCGGCAGGCAGGTCGTTTTTATCGACCAGACCGGCGACGTCGGCGGCAATGTTGCGGAACTCCGACAAGTCGCCCAGTTTCGAGCCCGCACCTTGGGTCATTGCCGCTGGCGAGGTGGCGTCGGTCTTGGTTTTGTCGGCTGGTTTCGAGCAACCGGTGGCGACGCTCAGCAAGGCAATGGCGGACATGATGCAAACGTGACGAACGAAGTTTTTAATCGGGCGCATAACGATTCCTTGAGGGTTTATTAAGTGAATTTACTGAGTGATGGATTTGCGTTGGCCGACGCTGATCTGTGCGGCGCCTACCAGAATCACGATGACGGTCAGAAACAGCGCGCTGGTCCAGGTGGCGCCCATGCCGAGGCCGCCATAAGTCTTGGCTTGGGTCAGCAAGTCGCCGAGGGATGCGCCGAACGGGCGGGTGAGGATGTAGGCGATCCAGAAGGTCAGCACCACGTTGCCGCCCAGACGCCAGGCGACCAGAGTGGCGGCGATCAGTGCACCGAAAATCACTGCGCCGACGGTGAAGCCCAGACCCAGCGCTTCGGTCGCCAGGTCGCCGGCGGCGGTGCCAAGCGCAAAGGTGCAGAGAACAGTTGCCCAGTAAAACAATTCGCGCCGTGGCGTAACGATTTCGCGAATAGACAGAGAGCGCTCGGTTCGGTACCAGACTAGAAAGTTGATCACCAGTAACACCGAAAACACTGCGGTGCTGGTGTAGAGGCTGACGTCGAGCATGTCGGTCAGAATGTCGGTGATCTGCGTACCGACGATGCTCACCAGCACCACGGTCAGCCAGTAGATCCACGGGGTGTAGGCTTTCGTGCGCATCTGGCAAAACAGCGCGATGGCCAGCAGCGCGGCCATGCCGATGCTGGTCCAGCCAGCGCCGAAACCGGCATCGACCGCAAGAAAGTCCGCTCCGGTTTCACCGACGGTCGTCGACATGATCTTGATCACCCAGAATGACAACGTCACTTCGGGTACTTTGTTGAGCCATCCGGCTGTGCTGGAATTCATCTGTGGGGCCTCTCCTGAGCAGTGCATTGAGTGCATGGGAGAGAGGCTACGGCGCGAAACTTAGCTGAGACTGAGGGTGCGCAAATTCTCTGGCTCAGGCGCATTTAAATAAAAGTTTATCTGCCGGCGAACGCTCTGGCAGGCGGCCCTCGCTATCTTCGACGCATTCGTGGAGCAATCCACTGCGGCTCTAGCGGGGGATAGCGTGCCCATGTCGGTTTCAACCTTGGCGATGCGCAGTTTGCGCGCCGCATGTCACTCACCTGTTTCGTTGATGCTGGTCGGGGCTTTACTGCTCGGCGGCTGCTCGATGGTGCCCGAGTATCAGCAACCGCCGTTGCCGCTGGCCCGGCAATGGAATGACGCGGCCAACAGCCAAGCGGCGGCGGGAGGGCAGTGGTGGACTGAATTTCACAGCGCGGAACTGAATGCATTGATTGCGCGTGGCCTGGCCTCCAACTACAGCCTTAAAGCGGCGGTCAGCCGAATAGACGAGGCACGAGCCTCCGCGCAAGTGGCGGGCGCGGGGCAATACCCGGCGCTGAATCTGGGCGGTAACTTTCAGCGCCAGAACAATTACGGCACCACACCCAAGCGCAGTGTGTTTGCCGAGGCCACTTATGAAGTGGATTTCTGGGGCAAACAACGGGCCGCTACGGATTCCGCCGACGCCTTGGCCAAGGCCACGGTTTTTGATGCCAGTACCCTGCGCATGAGTCTGGGGGCGAGCATCGCCGACAGTTACTTTCAGGTGTTGTCGCTGGAAGATCGCTTGCGCCTGGCTCAGTCGATTGCCAACGATGCACGACAAGTCCTCGCCCTGGTCGAAGTTCAGGCCAGTCAGGGCGCGGTGTCGAATCTGGAAGTTGCCCAGCAGCGCAATGCCATGCAGACCTTCGAGGCCGCGATGCCGCCGCTGCGTCAGCAACGGGATCTGGCGTTGTATCAATTGGCGGTGCTGGTCGGTGCGCCACCCGAAGGTTTTCATCTGCAAGGCAACGGGCTGGACGCCCTGCAAGTTCCGCAACCGGCGACCGGACTGCCGATTGGTTTGTTGCGCCAACGCCCGGACATTCAGGCCGCCGAGGCGCGGCTGGTGTCAGCGAACTTCGATGTCGGTGTGGCTCGCGCCGCGTTCCTGCCCAATCTGTCGCTGGACTTGCTCGGCGGGATCGACACGATTGCCGGCGGGCAAATCTGGAGCGCTATCGGCACGCTCAGCCAGCCGTTATTTGCTGGCGGCCAGCTCAAGGGGCAACTGCACTTTGATCAGGCCCACGTCCAGGAGCTGACCGCCAGTTACCGCGAGTCAATCGTCGAGGCCTTGCAAGACGTCGAAACTCAGCTCAGCGCCGCCCGCGAACTCGACAAAAGCTACGCACTGAATCAGGCCGCCGTCGATTCTGCGCGGGAAGCGGCGCGTCTGGCGCAAGTGCGTTATCGCCTGGGCTCCACGGATTTCCAGACGCTGCTGATCGTTGAGCGCACTCAATACCAGGCAGAAGACACCTTGCTGCAAGTACGCCTGCAACACCTGCAAGCCGCAGTCGGCCTGTTCCGCGCACTGGGTGGAGACTTTGCGCCGAACACCCTCGCTTCCCAATCTCCTGCCCAGGTGGCTCACCCATGAATGTCCCGTACTCACGTCGTCGCGTTGTTTTCTGGAGCCTCGCCGCCATTTCGCTGGCCGTGGCCTTCAGCGGGTTTCAATGGATCAGACATGCCCAGGCCGCCCCGGTGAAAACCGATCCCGGCGCGGTGCCGGTGCAAATGGCGCAAGTCAGCGTCGAGGACTTGCCGATCTGGATCAGTGCCATCGGCAATGTGCAGGCGCTCAATAGCGTGAATGTGCGGGTGAGGGTGGATGGCGAACTGCAAAAAGTGCTGTTCAGCGAAGGGCAAACGGTGACGGCCGGCAGTCTGCTGGCGGTGATCGATCCTCGGGTCTATCAGGCTCAAGTCGCTCAGGCTCAGGCTTTGGTGGCCAAGGATCAGGCGCAACTGGCGAACTTGCGGGTCAATCTGGATCGCGCCAGCAAACTGGCTGCCGCCAAGGCCGGGCCAACACAGGATGTCGACACCTTCCGGGCGCAACTGGCTGCCCAACAAGCCACCGTGCAGGCCGATCAAGCAGCGCTGGACAACGCCCGCCTGCAATTGGAGTTCACTCAGGTCAAGGCACCGTTGACCGGACGCACCGGGCAGCGCCTGCTGGATGTCGGCTCGATTGCCCATGGCGCCGAGGCCACCGGTCTGGTGACGATTACCCAGATGAACCCGATCTCCGTGGCGTTTGCCGTGTCACAGGATGACCTTGCAGAAATCCTCGAAGAAAACGCCAAAGGCGCGTTGCAGGTGGTCGCCATGACCCGCGATGGCCGTCAGGAAATCGCCCGGGGGCAACTGAGTTTCATCGACAGTCAGGTTACGGCGGCCAGCGGCCAGATTCAGCTCAAGGCGCAGTTTGATAACGCTGCGGCAAAACTCTGGCCGGGCGAACTGGTCAGTGCACGCTTGCTGGTGCAAACCCGACGCAATGTCGCAGTGGTGCCCGCCGATGCGGTGCAAGTGGGACGGCAGGGCAATTTCGTTTACGTGGTCGGTGCCGATCAGCGCGTGCAACCGCGTCTGGTGGACGCTGCCGCCGTGGTCGGCGGCAAACAATGGATTCGCCAGGGCCTGGCGGCCGGTGAGACGGTTGTGGTGCAAGGCCAGTCGCGGATTGCTCCGGGGCTGAAAGTCATGCCAGTCAAAGCCGACACAACCATTGATCTGGCGGAGGCGAGCCGATGAATGCCCTGACCGGATTGATTCAACGCCGTGTGGGCCTGTGCCTGTTGGCGCTCGGGGTCATGTTGCTGGGTGCTTTTGCGTACTTTCAACTGCCGGTGGCGCCGCTGCCGACGGTGGACTTCCCGACCATTCAGGTCACCGCCAAACTGTCCGGCGCCAGCGCCGAGACCATGGCGTCCTCGGTGGCAACACCTCTGGAACGCGCCTTTGCCGCTGTGCCGCAAGTAACCTCGATGACTTCATCGAGCGCCGCCGGCAAGACTCAGGTGGTGCTGCAATTCGACTTGTCCCGGGACATCGATGGCGCAGCGCAGGACGTGCAGACCGCGATCAACACCGCCACGCCTAACCTGCCGAAAACCATGTCCAGCGCGCCGACCTTCAACAAGGTCAACCCCGCAGAAGGAACCGTGCTTTCGCTGGCCGTCACCTCGCCAACCCGCACCTTGCCGGAACTCGACCGTTACGCCGACAACTACATTGCCCAGCGCCTGTCGCAAATGCCCGGTGTGGGTCTGGTGGATTTTCATGGCGAACAGAAACCCGCAGTGCGCGTACAGATCGATCCCGATGCATTGGCCGCGCGCGGTCTGACCCTGGAAGATGTGCGCAGTGTGATTGGCGTCAGCACGCTGGATCAGCCCAAGGGCAGTCTCGATGGGCAAAGTCGCTCGATCACTCTGGGTGCAACCGATCAACTGCTAGATCCGCAGCACTATCGCGATCAGGTCATCGCCTACAAAAACGGGATGCCGATCAAGCTGGGCGATCTCGGCCGGGTCATCGCCGGCGCCGAGGACACTCAGCAAGCCGCGCAGTTGGGTGCCGAACCGACGGTGATCGTCGACATTCACAAGCAACCGGGTTTCAACCTGTTGTCGACCATCGCCACGATCAAGGCCAAATTGCCCGAACTGACGGCATCGTTACCCCGGGACGTACAGGTCCAAGTAGTGGGGGATCGCACCCAGACTATCGAAGCCTCGGTCAATGACATGCAGTTCACTTTGCTGCTGTCGATTGCCCTGGTGGTCGTGGTGATCTTCGTCTTTCTGCGCAAAGCCACGGCGACGTTGATTCCCAGCCTGACCATTCCGCTGTCGCTGGTGGCCACGTTCGGCGTGATGTACCTGTTGGGCTACAGCCTCGACAACCTGTCGATCATGGGCCTGGCGATTGCCGTCGGCTTTGTCGTCGACGATGCAATTGTGGTGATGGAGAACATTGTCCGCCATCTGGAGATGGGCAAAACGCGCCTGCAATCGGCGGTTGATGGCCTGCGCGAAGTGGCGTTTACCATCGTTTCGATGACGGTTTCGCTGATTGCGGTGTTTCTGCCGATTCTGCTGATGTCCGGGATTGTCGGGCGTCTGATGCGCGAGTTCGCGGTAACTGTCAGCGTTGCGATCATCATGTCCTGCATCGTTTCCCTGACCATCACGCCGATGCTCTGCGCCTGGTTGCTCAAACCCCATGCCGAGAGTGAAGACGGACGTTTTGCCCGAGCCTGTGAACGTGTGTTCGACGGTTTGCACAACGGTTATCGCCGGAGTCTGGACTGGGTGCTCGATCACCAGCGCATAACGCTGGCGGTGGCCATCGCCACGCTCGCGGTGACGGCGGTGTTGTATGTCGCTATACCCAAGGGTTTCTTTCCGCAGCAAGACAACGGCTTGATTCAGGGCGTGGCCGAAGCGGCGGCGGACATTTCGCCGATCGCCATGCGTGCGCAGGTCAACCGCGCCGCCGAAGTCATCGGCCAGGACCCGGCAGTGGCCCGCGTGTATTTCTGGATCGGCCCGAACCCGACGGTCAGCCAAGGCAAGGTGATGATCAATCTCAAGCCGTTCAGCGAACGCTCGGTCAGCGCTGGTGAAGTCATCCGCCGCCTGCAACCGGCGCTGGATGCGTTGTCCGGGATCAAGGTTTACATGCAGGCCAACCAGGACATTCAGATCGGCGGCCGCGCCAGCAAGACCCAATATCAATACACCCTGCAGGACCCGGACAGCGCCGAACTGGACCACTGGAGCGGACTGCTGCTGGCCAAACTCAAAACGTTGCCGCAACTGCAACATGTGACTTCCGATCAGCAACAGGCCATCGCGCAATCGACGCTGGTTATCGACCGGCCTACCGCTGCGCGACTCGGGGTGACGGTGCAGGCAATCGACGATGTTCTATACGACGCTTTCGGCCAGCGGCAGATCGCGACGATGTTCACTCAGCTCGATCAGAACCATGTGATCCTCGAACTGGACCCGCACTGGCAAACATCCACGGCCACACTGGAGCACCTGTTTGTGCGCGCCAGTTCCGGCGGGCTGGTGCCTTTGAGCCTGTTGGCCAGCGTCAAGGCCGAGCAAGTGCCGATCATCATCAACCATCAGGGGGTGTTTCCGGCCATTACCCTGTCGTTCGACCTCGCACCGGGGCAAGCCTTGGGTGACGCAGTCAATGCGATCAATCAGGCATCGCTGGCCATCGCGCTGCCCGATACCGTGACGGGCAGTTTTCAGGGTACCGCGCAGGCATTTCAGGATTCTCTGAAGTCGCAACCGTGGCTGATTCTGGCGGCGATTCTCACGGTCTACATCGTGCTCGGCGTGCTCTACGAAAATGCCATTCACCCGCTGACAATCATTTCCACGCTGCCATCCGGCGGATTCGGCGCGCTGCTGGCGCTGATGCTGTGCGGGCAGGATCTGTCGGTATTGGGGATGATCGGCATTATTCTGCTGATCGGCATCGTCAAGAAAAACGCGATCATGATCGTCGACTTCACTTTGCAGGCCCAACAGCGCGGGTTGTCACCGCGTGACGCGGTCAGGGAGGGCTGTCTGTTGCGCCTGCGACCGATTCTGATGACCTCGCTGGCCGCACTGCTCGGGGCCGTGCCGCTGGCGTTCGGTCATGGTGCAGGCTCTGAACTGCGGCAACCGCTGGGTATCGCGATTGTTGGCGGGCTCGCGGTGTCACAGATCCTGACGCTGTACACCACGCCGGTTGTCTACCTGTGGTTTGAGCGTCGGCGTCGTAAAGTGCAGCCAGACAGCCAAGAGATTGCGGTTTGAATGGGCAGAGGATCTATTTCGGTTGATCCAGGCGCTTGCGCATCGTATAGATCGCCACGCCGGCAGCCAGAATCCCCGATGCCGCGCCCACCGCGAGTGCCCAGCGCGGCCCCAGATTGTCGGCGACCCAACCGACAATGGGCGCACCAATCGGCGTGCCGCCAAGCGCCACGCCGACGCGCAGCGCAACCACTCGCCCGCGCATCGCCGGCTCGGTGCTGAGTTGCATCAGGCTGTTGGTGGTGTTGCTGAAGGTGAGGGCGCCGACGCCGATGATCACCAGCGCTGCGGCGAACAACCAATAGTTCGGCGCAACGGCGGCCAGTGTGCAGCCGAGTCCGAAGACTGCTGCGCCGATCAGCAATGACTTGAACTGCGGCCGCTCGCGACGGGCGGCGAGCAGTGCACCGGCAACGGTGCCGATGGCCAGCGTCGATGACAGCAAGCCGTAACCACGCGCATCGGTATGAAAGGCACCGACGGCCATGGTCGAGATGAATATCGGGAAGTTCATCCCGAAGGTGCCGATCAGGAACAGCATCAGCAGAATCGCTTTCAGATCAGGCCGGCCCCACACGTAACGCAGGCCTTCGGTAAGGCTGCCTTTGGTTCGCAGCGCCCGCAGATTGGCATGCAGCCCCGAGACGCGCAGCAGAAACAACGAAGCCAGCACCGCGAAAAAACTCGCGCCATTGATCAAAAATGCCCAGCCAGTGCCCACCGAAGCGATGGTCAGGCCGGCCACGGCCGGGCCGATCATCCGCGCGGCGTTGAACGAGGTCGAGTTGAGTGCGATGGCGTTCGACAGGTCTTTTTCACCCACCAATTCCGCGACGAACACTTGCCGTACCGGAGCATCGAACGCCGAGGCGCAACCGGATAAAAAGGCAAACAGGTAAACGTGCCAGAGCTGCACAATCCCGGTCAGGGTCAGCAACCCCAACACCAGAGCCAGCGCGCCCATCAAGCCTTGGGTGATCATCAACAGTTTGCGCTGGTTGTAGTGATCGGCGGCAAAACCAGTCCACGGCAGCAACAAAAGTTGCGGGCCGAATTGCAGCGCCATGACGATCCCGACCGCCGAGGCGTTGTGCGCGGTGAGTTGGGTCAGCACCAACCAGTCCTGCGCCGTGCGTTGCATCCAAGTGCCGATATTCGACACCAGCGCACCGGCGGCCCAGATACGATAATTGACGCTGCGTAGCGAGCGGAACATAGCCATGCCGCTTACGACGACTGCGGTGTGTTGCCACCGTGAAACTGGCCAGAATGGCGTGCGATAAACAGGCTCATGATGAGCGCTGTGTCTGGATCAAGCGAAGTCAGGGCCATGCGATTACCTCAAACAGGTTTGGAATGATTCAGAAATCGGCGAGGCGCTCCAGCAGTTTGATTGCCGCAGCGAGTTGGTCTTGCTCTTGAGGGGAGAGTTGTTCTTGCAGGGCACGTAACAGCCAGTCGTCTTTGGCAGCCCGACTGGCGTTGAGGTGTTTGCGCAAACCCGGTGTCAGCTCAATCAGCGTTTGCCGTCCATCACCGGGATCAGGTTTGCCGCTGACGGCCTGCATCGCCTCCAGCCCGGCGACGGTGACACGCATCGACTGCGGACGAACGCTTTCCGCCCGGGCCAAAGCAGAAACAGTGCAGGGGCCGTCACGATCCAGACGCAGCAACACTGATTTCTGCGCGGAGGTGAAGTCGTTCGGATGGGTTTGCTCTCGCAGCCTGCGGATCAACTTGCCCAAAGAGATACGCAGATCGGCAGCCAGGGCGGCTGATTGGGTTGCGGAGTTGATCGAGGATTTGGTCATGCGCTGACGATAGCATCAGCGCAGAGAAACTATACAGTCTGGCTGTATTGTTTTTGATGATCGAAACGCTCAAGAGCATTGAGCTTTTCTACCGGCTTCCGCCCGGTCAGCGGTGAACCGCGACGTAGGATTCACGCAAATCACTGGCCCAGCCATCGAGCACAGCCTTGACGTTGTCGGCGGTCATCACCTGCTTGTCGTTGTCCAGCGCTACGCCCGTGCCGCTGCGGACCACTTCGGCAACGACGTCGCCGGTCGTACCGTCTTCCAACGATATTTCGGTGGTGATTTCACTGTCCTGATCGCGGATACCGGTGGCGGTGCTTATGCCGGCCGCGACCAGCGTGATCGGCAGCCACTCATAAAAACGCAAGCCTTGGGTGCTGGTGGCGACCCGGGTAATTGCCGGTCTCACCGTCAGCGTATCCGGCCCGGGTTTTGCCGCCAGTTGCACGATTTTTCCCAGCTCAAAGCGCAGCGCCTCGTCGTAGTAGCCGGTCACGCTGGTGAGCGTGCTTTGCGGAATCCGCTCGGTGGGCGTCGGGGCCGGGTAGAACTGGCTGGGCGCAAGATAGATCTGCTTGTATCGGCCCCGCGCCAGTGCCGGGCTGAACCAGCTCAAAGCGGTTTGTCCGGATTCGCTCTGTTGCTCTTTGAGGACGCTGTAGTCGCGCAGAAAACCGCTTTGCGTTTCAGGCTCGATTTTTTTGCTGCTGCATCCCGACATGCTCAGGCCGGCGGTGCACAGCAACGTCATTAAGCAATGGCTTCTCATCAATACCAGGTTCCTTGTGTCACTGGATGGCCAACGCTTTCAGGCGCGGGCAGATTGTTGCGGGGTTTCTTGCGAAGACTCGATGCGCAACTGGCCATGGCTCATGATCCAGTGGATGAGGTCGGCGGTCGGAATGGAGTGGACGTATTCCACCCAGCGAGAACCGGACGGGCTGTAACGCTCGTAGTAGCGGCGCAAAACGATCTGGCTCTGATCGTCGCTCAACCCCAGGCATGCTTCCTGGAACAGTATCGGCGTATCGTGTTCGGGTGCCGTGGTGCGCTGGCTGAGAATCAGCGGACGCTGGGTGGCGTTGCCCTTGGCGATGTACCTGCAGTTCAAAACCTTCATGGATGCCCCCTCGAATGGAATGCGTGCAGGGTGCCCGAGGGGTTTTGCCGGACGATGTCCGGTTGATGTCTACAGCGTAGAAATGTTGCTCGATTGAAATATATGACCCGCAGGCCAGAATGGTTTTAGAGTCGCTGCTTTTTTGCCCGCCAAGGAATCCGTGAACGTGAGCAGACTGCTGATCGTCGACGACGATGTGGAAATTCTGTCCCTGCTGAAGAAATTCTTCGTCCAGCATGCCTACGACGTCGAGGTGGCTGCGGATGGCGAGGCGATGTGGGCGTCAATTGCCCGGCAACGTCCGGACACGATCATTCTCGATCTGATGCTGCCCGGTGAAGGCGGCCTCAGCCTGTGCCAGAAAGTGCGGGCACAGATGTCGATCCCGATCATCATGCTCACGGCGATGGGCGAACTCAGTGATCGAATCGTCGGTCTTGAGCTGGGCGCGGACGACTATCTGACCAAACCCTTCGCCCCACGGGAGTTGCTCGCACGGTTGCGTGCGGTGCAGCGTCGTGCAGGCGATCAGCCGAGCCAGACCAGCGAGCCCTCGCGGCCGGTGATTGGCTTCGCCGGTTGGCATCTGGATATCACCTGCCGTGAGCTGCGCTCGCCGGAGAACGTGATGATTCCGCTGTCCGGTGGCGAGTTCGATTTGCTGGTGGTGTTTCTCGATCATCCGCAGCGCATCCTCACGCGAGAACAACTGATCGACCTCACTCACGGCCAGGGCCACGAAGCGTTCGACCGCAGCATCGATGTGCAAGTCAGCCGCTTGCGCCGCAAAATCGAACCGGACAGCAAACGCCCGGACCTGATTCGCACCGTGCGCAATGGCGGCTATATGTTCACCGCCAAGGTCAGCCGCTGATGATCCGCCGATTCCTGCGCCGCGATACGCTGAGCCGACGCATTGCTCTGACCATTGTTGCAGCCATGCTCGCATCACTGGCGCTCAATGCCGTGTTCGTTCAGGTCGCGGGCATTTGGGCGCGGCCGCCAATTGAACGCACGGGTTTGCTCGAGCAGATTGCCGCGACCGCGCGGGTGATCGAAGCCGCCCCCGCGAGTTTGCGACCACAACTGGCGAGCGCGGCCAGCAGCCCGATGCTCGATGTTTTGTGGAAAGCACAGCGAGCCGACTTCAAATTGCCCGGCGATGGCAGTCAGATTCAGGCGGGCAGAGTGCCTGTGCTGCAACAATTGTTAGGTGATGAACGCAAGATCGAGGGCTTCAGCCCCGGTGATTGGCCGGCTGGCAGCCCCCGGGCGCACTATGTCGCGATGGTGCAACTGGTCGATGGCAGTTGGTTGTCGTTCACCCCGCCGGCACGCAGTTGGGGTCTGGAAATTGGCACGCGGATCGCGGTGATTATTTTCCTCGGGCTGATCGCAACGCTGCTGGTTGCCTGGATCGCCACGCGCCAACTGGCCAATCCGTTGCAGCGTTTCGCCAGTGCCGCGCGGCGTTTCGGCGGCGATCTGCGCGCACCTCCGATCAAAATCGAAGGCCCGGAGGAGATACGCCAGGCGATCATCGCTTTCAACGTCATGCAGGCGCAGATCCAGCACTTCATTGGTGAGCGCACGCACATGCTCGCGGCGATCTCCCACGACTTGCGCGCACCGTTGACCCGCATGCGTTTGCGCAGCGAGTTCATGGAGGATCTGGATCATCAGCAGAAACTGATCCGCGACATCGAAGAAATGCAGTCGATGATCAACTCGGCGCTGACGTTTTTCCGCGAAGACACCCAGCGCGAGCAGCCGACCGCGTTTGATCTGTCGGAGTTGCTGCAAACCATCATCGATGACTACCGCGACCAGAACATCGACATCGACTTCAACGGCCCGGCGCATCTGGTGTATGTCGGCCGGCCATTGGGCATCAAGCGTGTGGTGGTCAATCTGCTGGAGAACGCGGAGAAATATGCGCAGCGTCCACGCATCGACCTGATGGTTGGCGAGGAGGAGATTTGCATCGAGGTCAGCGACGATGGGCCGGGGATCCCCGAAGATGCGCTGGAGCGGGTATTCGATCCGTTCTTCCGTCTGGAAGGCTCGCGTAATCGTGACACTGGCGGCGTTGGACTGGGGCTTTCGTCAGCGCGGGCGATTGTGCGCGAGCAGGGCGGGGAACTGACGTTGAGCAACCGCAAAGGGCCAGGGTTGGTGGCACGGGTCGAATTGCCGGGACGTTAGTCGCGCGGTGCACTGGCAGGGTGATTAATCGCTGTCAGTGCACGTGCTTTACAGGTTATTCGCCGTGGAACGGGTAATCGACATAGCCTTCGCCGGTACCGCCATAGACGGTGGCCGGGTTGAGCGAATTCAGTGGCCAGTCGTTGGCAATTCGCGCCGGCAGATCCGGGTTGGCCATGAACGGGCGTCCGAAGGCAACGAAATCTGCCAGACCGGAATCGAGCAACTGCGCACCTGATGCGGCGTTGTAACGCCCGGCGTAGATAATTGCGCCGCTGAAGGTGTTGCGCACCGCACGGCGGAAATCTTCCGGCATCGCTGGCGCATCATCCCAATCCGCTTCAGCAATCGACAAGTAGGCAATGCCGACGTCTTCGAGCACTTTGATCGCTTCGATGTAAGTGGTGTGCGGATCTTCCTCGACCATGCCCAGATAGGTCCGCGCTTCATCGGTGGTGGTGAACAGCGGCGCGAAACGCACTCCGACCTTTTCTTTGCCGATGCACTCGGCCACACCCGACACCACTTCCCGCAGAAAACGCAGACGATTGTGCAGCGAGCCGCCGTATTGGTCGTCGCGTTGATTGCTGTGCGCGGAGATGAACTGGTTGACCAGATAGCCGTTGGCGCAGTGCAGTTCGATCCCGTCGAAGCCTGCTTCCATCGCATTGCGTGCCGCTTGGATGTAGAGCTGAACCAGTTCCTGGACTTCATCGCTGCTCAGCGCGCGCGGAGCGGATGGCGTCACCAGTTCACCGGCACCCGGTGTGGTTTCGATGAATACGCTGACGCGGTCAGTGGCAATCGCTGAAGCCGACACCGGAGCGCCGCCGTTCGGTTGCAACGCGGTGTGCGACACCCGGCCCACATGCCAGAGCTGGGCGAAGATCACGCCTTGTTTGGCATGCACGGCTTCAGTGACTTTGCGCCATCCGGCGATTTGCTCAGGCGTATGAATGCCCGGGGTCCAGGCATAACCCTGGCCACGGGGTTCGATTTGCGTGCCTTCGGTAACGATCAGGCCGGCACCGGCGCGTTGCTGGTAATACTCGGCCATCAATTCATTGGCGATGTTGCCCGGTTGCGTGCTGCGCTGGCGGGTGAGCGGTGGCAGGACGATACGGTTTTTCAGGGTGTGATGCCCCAGTGTGGCTGGCTTGAAGAAACTGCTGTTGGTCATGGGAATGCCTTTTTGCGTAAATCTCGCGACTAATTAGACCAGTCGACTATTAGCCGGGCGAAAAAAAGAACACCGTGCAAGACACTCACGGTGTTCGGATTTATAGCCAAGGGAAGGGAGGTGAATCAGCCGAGCATTTTCAGCAGTTTTTCGGCGACGGTGGCGGAGCTGGCAGGGTTCTGGCCGGTAACCAGTTGCCCGTCGACCACCACATGAACCTGCCAGTCGCCGACTTTCGAGTAGAACGCGCCAAGGCGTTGGAATTCGTCTTCAATCAGGAACGGCACCACATCGGTCAGACCGACCGCAGCTTCTTCGGCATTGGTGAAACCGGTGACTTGGCGATGCTGAATCAGCGGCTTGCCGTCAGCAGCCAGGACGTGGCGCAACACACCCGGCGCATGGCAGACAAAACCATGCGGTTTGTTGGCGCGGTCGAACGCTTCGATCAGGGCAATCGACTGCTTGTCTTCAGCCAGATCCCACAGCGGGCCGTGGCCACCTGGATAGAACACAGCATCGAAATCATCCGCGCTGACGTCACTCAAAAGACCGGTGTTGGCCAGTAACTTCTGGGCGGCCGGGTCATTACGGAAGCGATCGGTCTCGGCGGTTTGCGCACCGGGCTCATCACTTTTTGGATCGAGCGGTGGCTGACCACCGGCCGGCGAAACCAGCGTGACGTCAGCACCGGCGTCCTTGAAGGCGTAGTAGGGCGCAGCGAATTCTTCGAGCCAGAAACCGGTTTTCTTGCCGGTGTTACCGAGTTGATCGTGTGAAGTCAGAACCATCAAGATTTTCATAGAGCACCCTGGATTTGGTCAGGTGTCATGGATGGGCGATGGATTCGCACATCGTCGGCACCGGGGGGAAAGGTTGACGGGACACAGCATAGTTACCAATTAGACCAGTCGTCTAGTAATTTTTTAACCTTGGTTTTTTCGAGGGCTGCTGTGGCAAACTCTCAGTCCTCCGAAATATACGACTGGTCTAGTACTTGCGCCCCATGAAACCGACCTACGACGATACCCGCCAACATTTGCTCGATACCGGCCACCGGATGATGGCCGAAAAGGGCTTCACCAGCGTTGGCCTGAACGAAATCCTGCAAACCGCTGGCGTGCCAAAAGGCTCGTTCTATCACTACTTCAAATCCAAAGAGGCTTACGGCCAGGCCTTGCTCGAAGACTACTTCGTCGGCTATCTCGCCGACATGGAGCGACGCCTGACGCTGCCGGGGCTGAGCGCCTATGAGCGGCTGATGGATTACTGGCAGGGCTGGCAAAACCGCTGCACCCTTGAGGGTCACGGCGACGAGTGTCTGGTGGTGAAATTGAGCGCCGAGGTCGCCGATCTGTCGGAGTCGATGCGCCTGACATTGCGCGATGGTGCGGAGCAAGTGGTGTCGCGTATCGCTACCTGTATCGAACAGGGCCAGGGCGACAAAACCTTGCCCCAGGTCGATGCCCGGCAAATGGCGGAAACCCTTTACCAACTCTGGTTGGGCGCGAGTTTGCTGAACAAGTTGCAGCGCACGGGGCAATCGCTGGAAACATCGATGGCGATGACCAGGCAATTACTGGGCAGCAACTCTGTAATACTTTGAAACATTTGAGCGTGGCGAGGGGTCAACAGCTCACATTCCCGATAAGAAGCTTCCATGAAAACCCCTCGGCCATCCGCACGTCTTGAACCGCTCTCGCAACTTCGCAATCTGAAAATGGCCCGATCCGCCCACGCCTATGTACGCGGCAGCACGGTGCAGTTTTATGAATGGCTGCACAGCCAGCCCGGGCGTAGCCTGCCAAAGGGGCCGGCGGTGTGGATCTGTGGCGATTGCCACGCCGGGAATCTCGGGCCGACGGGCGATTTGAAAGGGCGGATCGATATTCATATTCGGGATCTTGATCAAACCGTCATCGGCAATCCTGCGCATGATCTGGTGCGACTGGCGCTGTCGCTCGCCACGGCGGCCCGGGGCTCTGACTTACCCGGCGTGGCGACTGCCCGAATGCTTGAGGAGATGATGCGCGGCTACGAGCAAGCGTTTGAAGGCGATCTTGACGAAGAGCCGTCCCGACCGGCCCAAGTCAAAGCCGGCATGCGCAGTGCGGTACGGCGCACCTGGAAGCATTTGGCTGAAGAGCGCATTGAGAACACCAAACCGACCATCCCACTGGGCAAACAATTCTGGGCGCTGTCGCGCGACGAGCGCGCAGCACTGAAGACGCTTTGCGCCACGCCGGAAATCCATACGCTGGTGACTTCATTGAAGGGCCGGTCAAAAGACGATCGAGTGAAAATGCTTGATTCGGCGTATTGGGTCAAAGGCTGCAGTTCGCTTGGATTACAGCGTTATGCCGTACTTCTGGGCGTGGGTGATGGCGACGATCAGGAATATTGCCTGCTCGATATCAAGGAAGCCGTGGGTGCCGCCGCACCGCGCGCAGCCAGAGCCGCGATGCCTCGAGACAACGGTAAACGGGTGGTGGAGGGAGCGCGTTTTCTCTCACCGGGCCTGGGCAACCGGATGATTGCAACCCGAATGCTCGATCACGGTTTTTTTGTTCGCGAGTTGCTGCCACAAGACATGAAACTGGAACTGGATCAATTGAGCCAACGCGACGCGATGCTGGCGGCCGGATACCTGGCGCGGGTTGTCGGGCATGCCCATGCGCGGCAGATGGATTTGTCCACGCGAGCAGAATGGATTGGCGAGTTGCAAACGCGCCGGTCGAAGACACTCGACGCACCGTCCTGGCTTTGGACGAGTGTCGTGCAGTTGGTCGGTAACCATGAACGAGGCTATCTGGAGCACTGTCGCCGGTATGCGTTGCAGCACTGAGCCGAGCGGCTCGGTAAATCAGGTTAAAGTGTCCATCAATGGCTGTTCATTCGAGTGGAGGAACAGCCGCAAAACCATCTATCTATCATTAAGTGAAGAATGAATCGTCCGCTGTTTGTTTCACTGGATGGGCCCAAGGGAACCGGCAAAACCACGCTGTTGGAAGCCGTCACCAAAGCACTAAGGGCCGACAACAAAAAGGTGATTCGCCTTTGCGAGAAAAAAAGCGATCCCTTCAGGGGTGAAACCATGGCCCTGGTCAACAAACTTGCGAGAAATCCTGATCGGGATCTTGAGCTGGAAGTTTGCGGGCGCTTTGCGGATAGTCGCACCTGGATTTCCGAACATGTGCTGACCAGACAGCCATCCGACAGCATCATCCTCATCGATCGCTGGTACCCCTCTGAAGCCGCGTTTCGCCGGTTAGTGCCGTTTGCAGAAATCCTGCAGTTGAACCTCGATCGAAACGTGCGAGTACCGGACCTGCATGTCGGGGTGGTCACCGATCCGGAGATTTCATGGGCGAGGGCAGCGGCTCGCCAGCGCGGGCTGAGCAGCACGGTGATCCATCAACTGGAAGAGCACGTCGCTTGTACCCAGGCGTTCGAACGAGCGGTTGCCGAACACGCCTGGGTTTTATGCCGTAACGAAGGTACGGTCGAAGACGCCACAATGCAGGTGGTTGCAGAGATTTATCGCGTCCTTGAATGCCCTCAGGCGAAATTGAACCCGTTACTCGACATGACCCACCCGCTCTAAAAAATGAACCGGGCAGGTCATGCTGATACTGACTTTCGTCAGCGTCAGAGCGATGCTTTTACTTGCAATCCCACCACCAGCGCATTGTCGATGTCCTGCCCGGAAAACGCTCCCGGTTCGATGATGTATTGCAGGTTCGGCCGCAAGGTCAGCCATGGCGTGGCTTGATAGCCGTAGCCGAGTTCGATCAATTGTTCGGCGCTGTCCAGATTGGAAAGCGGCGTGCCATTGGCCAGCGCCGCATCTTGCTGCACATCGCGACTGCGTGGGTTGGGCACGGCGCGGCCGTAGCCCAACGCAAGGGTGTCGCGTGGACGACCTTCGAACGGTTTATACAAAACCACGCCAGTGCCGTACCACTTGGTGAATGGCGAAGCCGCCTCACTGGCAGCCGAGTATTGGCCGAAGGCGTGCAGGCTGCGGCCCTCGGAAGTCGCAGAGCTCCAGACGGCCTGATCGATCAGCAGATAATGGCCGCCGCGACCTGACACGTCTTTGTCGCTGCCGATGCGTTTTACGTCGGAGCTGTCGTAGTAGTAACCGAGCTTGTATTCGCCCGGCAGGGTGCCCGCGTGCTTGTACACCAACTCGATTGGCACCACGGTGCCGGTCGTGTGTTTGGGGTCCAGGTGCCAGGCGCGGCTGGAGTTGCCGTTGCTTTCCGGATCAACGTTGAACGCGGCCACGCGCAATTGCCAGGCTGACGACAGGTCGTATTTCACCCGCACACCCAACCGCGCATTGGGGTAGTTGGTCCAGCCGCTGCCGCCGGACATGTTCAGCGGATGCCCGCAGAAACCGGCGTTCATGAAGTTGCAGAGGATGCCGCTGTCGAGGCCACCGAGGTCGTTGCCCATGGCCATGTAACCGAGTTTGACGTTCAGCGCCGGGGTGAACAGCGTGCGCTCGTAACTCAGTTCGGTCAGGCGGGTGTAGAGACCACCGTAGTTTTCCTGAATCGGCAGACGGTTGCCGACCAGATCGTCTGAGGCGCTATTGCCGCGACGGTCGTTGATCGTCAGCTGAATCTTGCCTGCGTTGTCCACGCCATACAGTTTGCTCAGGTCGAATTGCGCTCCGAGCTTGATGTTTTGCGAGTAACGGGTCGAACGGTGCAAGCCGCCGTCGGCGTTGTAGGCGGTTTCACCGCTGTAGTCACCAGTGAACTTGATACCGTCGTCATCAAGTTGATGGCGCAGTCCGCCCCAATCGCCGGTCAGGGTGTTGCGGGTGAACAGGTTTGAATCCGAATCGGCAAGGGCGGGCAGGGCAGTGCTGCAAGTGAGACCGAACAGCACACCGGTAATCACGCCAGAGTGAGAAATGCGAACAGCCAATGACATGTGAATCTTCCTGCTGAAATCTTGAGCGAGACACAGAAAACGGCGCGGCACCCGAAGGTGCCGCGCACAACTGCAATGAAGGGATGAAGCGGCTTACGGCAAGGCGTAAGCCATCACGTAGTCGCCGCGATCCGTCGACTGACGGGCGCCACCGGCGGTGATAACGACGTATTGCTTGCCGGTTTTCGGCGACACATAAGTCATCGGACCGCCCTGACTGCCGACCGGCAGACGTGCTTTCCAGATCTCTTCACCGTTGCCGCTGTTGAACGCGCGCAGGTAGAAGTCCTGAGTCCCGGCGATAAAGATCAAGCCACCTTGCGTCGACAGCGTACCGCCGAGGGTTGGCAGGCCGATCTTGATCGGCAGGTGCATGCGAATGCCCAGCGGACCGGTGTCTTCAACAGTGCCGACCGGAACCTGCCAGGCGACTTTCTGCGTCTTCATGTCGATGGCGGTCAGTGTGCCGAACGGTGGCGCCTGGCACGGAATGCCGGCCACCGACAGGAAGCGGTTTTTGTTCACGGCGTAAGGCGTGCCTTTCAGTGGAACGGCGCCCATACCGGTGTTCAGTGATTCGCCACCGGAAGCCGCCTGAGCTTTGTTTTGCGACGGGATCATTTGAATCCACAAGCCCAGACGCATGTCGTTGACGAAGATAAAACCGTGCACAGGGTCAGTGGAAATGCTGCCCCAGTTCATGCCGCCCAGCGAACCCGGGAAGCTCAACGATTTGTCGGTGCCCGGCGCGGTGTAGAGGCCGTCGTAGCGCATTCCTTTGAAGTCGATGCGGCACAGCAACTGGTCGTAAGGGGTTGCGCCCCACATGTCGGATTCGGTCAGGTGCTGAGCACCGATCTGCGGCATGCCCAGCGATTTCGGCTGGGTTGGCGAATACGGTTCGTTAGGAATGTTCGCCGCTTTGACCGGTACTTCTTTAACCTCGGTCAGCGGTTTGCCGGTGGCACGATCGAGCACGTAAATCTGCCCGGCCTTGGTACCGATGACCAGCGCCGGAACGCTTTTGCCGTCCTTGGTGAAGTCGATCAGGCTCGGCTGCATCGGCAGGTCGAAGTCCCAGAGATCGTTGTGAACGGTCTGGAATACCCAGCGTTCTTCGCCGCTGGTGGCGTCCAGCGCCAGGATCGAGGCGCCGTAGGTGTGATCGAGTTTGCTGCGCTCGACACCATAAATGTCGGTGGACGAGCTGCCCATCGGCAGGAATACGGTGTTGGTCGCCGGGTCATAGGACATTGGTGCCCAGCTGTTCGGCGTGCTGCGCACGTAGGTGCTGCCATCGGCTGGTGCATTGCGATCCTGCGGGTTGCCCGGGTCGAAAGCCCAACGCATGGTGCCGGTGATCACGTCGAAACCGCGAATCACGCCGCCCGGCATGTCGGTCTGAACGTTGTCGGCTACGCGACCGCCAACCACCACCGTCGTACCGGCCATCAACGGCGCGGAAGACAATTGGTAGTAGCTGTCCGGGACGTTACCCAAACCGGCTTTCAGATCGACCTGACCGTTGTTGCCGAAACCCTGGCAGAACTCGCCGGTGTCAGCATCGACCGCAATCAGACGCGCGTCGATGGTGTTGGTCAGCAAACGGCGCTCGCAATTGGCTGCCGGCGCAGGTTTGGCTTCGATAATGGATGAGTTGCTCGGCTGAGCGATGCTTTTCGTAGCGTCGAAATAGGCCATGCCACGGCAACGCTGCCAGACTTTCGACTGGGCATTGATCGAGTTTTTCCAGAGTTCCTTGCCGGTGTCGGCATCCAGTGCGATCAGGTTGTTGTGCGGGGTACAGATGAATACTTTGTTGCCGATTTGCAGCGGGGTGAGCTGGTCTTCGGCGCCGTTGCCATCGCTTTCCGCGACGTCACCGGTGTGATACGTCCACGCGACTTTCAACTTGTCGACGTTGCTGCGATTGATCTGATCCAGCGCAGCGAAGCGGCTGCCACCTTCGGTATTGCCGTAGTGGGCCCAGTCTTTTTGCGCATCGGCCGGCTCGACCGGCGTCAAGCCAGGACCGGTACCCGTTGCAGCAACGGTCGGGTGGGCGACAAACATGTTGCCGGCCGCGACGGCCAAGCCAACCGCCAACACCGCAGCAACGCCGTAAGCACCACGGCCAGGCACGCCACCGCTGGCACGCTTGAGCAACGGATAGACCAGCGTCACCGCCAGGCCAACCGCACTGAACATGAAAAGACGCGAGAACACCGGCCAGAAGACCAAACCTGCATCGCTCACCGCCCAAATCGCCGTGCCTACCAGGAACGCGGCGAACAACCACGCACCGGCCGGCTTGTAGCGAGCAATCAGCAGACCGGAAACGGCCATCACCAGCCCACCGACCAGGAAGTACCACGACCCTCCCAGGCTGACCAATTTCACGCCGCCAGCAGCAAGCGCCAAGCCGAGCAGGGCGATGATCACGCCCAGTCCGACCAGAATGAATCTTGATATGCCCGAGAGGCGTTGACTCTGCTTCACGTTGAATGTCCCGTTGAAATGAGGGAGGCATTATATAGTTAGGTAACTACCTAGTTAAATCACTAATTCAGATTGAAGCTTAGACCTTTGCTCAATCACCCGTTTCAAGGGGGAGGAGAGCTGTTCCAAGCCTTGGAAGGCATTTCGAAACGGTGGTAAAAAGCGCTTTTTTGTCAGGAAAAATGTGATTTTTGACAGCTCTCTATTCAAATCATTCCGACAAAAGGTCACTGACCCGCGCCACCAGCGTATCGACGGCAAAGGGCTTGGTCAGCACTTGCATGTCAGGGCCAAGCTGACCGGCACCAATTACCGCGTTTTCCGCATACCCGGTAATGAACAGTGTCTTTAGATTCTGGCGGATTTCCCGGCCCGCATCGGCCAGTTGTCGACCGTTCATACCGCCCGGCAAACCGACGTCGGTAATCAGCAGATCGATGTGTACGTCCGATCGCAATAACTTCAGCCCGACCAGGCTGTCGGCCGCCTCAATCAAGGTGTAGCCGAGATCGCCGAGTACGTCGGTCAACAACGCACGCACCGTGGGTTCGTCGTCCACCACCAGAATCGTTTCGCCAGTCTTGGGCAATGCTGCCGGTACCATGTGACGGTCATCGTAATTCTGCACGGGTTCGCCATGGTAACGAGGCAGGTAGATGCACATCTCGGTGCCCCGGCCGACCTGCGAATGCACGCGCACCTGGCCGCCGGACTGCTGGGCGAAACCGTAGATCATCGACAGCCCCAGCCCCGTGCCCTGACCCAGCGGCTTGGTAGTAAAGAACGGGTCGAAGGCCTTGGAGATGACATCGGCTGTCATGCCGGTGCCGGTATCAGTCACGCACAGACACAGGTATTGGCCTTCGGGCATGTCCAAGGCGCGGGCAGTCTCGGAGTCCAGCGTACGGTTGGCTGTCTCGATGGTGATGCGTCCGCCGTCGGGCATTGCGTCGCGAGCGTTGATGCACAGATTGAGCAGGGCATTCTCCAACTGGCTGGCATCGACCAGCGTTGGCCAGAGTCCGGGCGCGCCGAGCGTTTCGAGGAGAATGCTGGGGCCGACCGTACGCTGGATCAGTTCGATCATGCCGGTCATCAGCGTGTTGACATCGGTGGGTCTTGGATCGAGGGTCTGGCGCCTGGAGAACGCCAGAAGGCGATGGGTCAAGGCTGCTGCACGCTTGACCGCGCCCTGTGCGGTCACCATGTACTTGTCGACCTCATTCAAACGGCCCTGGCTGATACGTGCACCCATCAACTCCAGGGCGCCGGAAATGCCGGCCAAAAGATTGTTGAAGTCATGCGCGAGGCCGCCGGTCAACTGTCCGACGGCCTCCATCTTCTGCGACTGACGCAGTTTTTCCTCGGCTTGCATCAACTCCGCAGTACGCGATGACACCCGCTGCTCCAGCGTATCGTTGAGTGCGCGCAACGCGGCGATGGCCCGGTCACGCTCCGCTTCGACATTGCGCCGCTCCTCGACATCGATCAGTACGCCGGGGAAGCGCAGCGGGGTTCTATCATCAGCGCATTCAACACGTCCGTTGGCCTCGATCCACTGGTATTTACCGTCCGCACGGCGAACACGGTACTGGTGGGAGTAGGCGCCACCGCGGCCAATGGCTTCGTTGATCGCCGTGGTCAACCCGTCCTGGTCGTCGGGATGCACGGTCACCATCACTTGTTCAAGGCTGAGTCCTTCGCGGCCCAGCGCCGGATCTAGGTCGAACACCCGAGCGAACGCTTCGTCGACGGCAAAACGGTTGGTGGGCAGGTCCCAGTGCCAGGTGCCGATAATGGCGCCGGCTGCGAGCGCCAGTTGCACACGCTCGACGTTTTCTCGCGCAACCGCTTCGCTGGCACGCAAGCGCTCCTGGGCGTCGCGCCGCTCGGTGACGTCGTTGAACAGGATCGCAATCTGCCGGTCGACCGGGTCCCCGACACGCACCGCTCGGACGTCGAACCAGCGCTCAAAGGTATTGGCGTAATTTTCGAAGTTCGCCGGTTCCCCGGTCTTGGCCACGTGGCCGTAGGTTTCGAACCAGAAGCTTTCCAGATTGGGCGCGAACTCGGTCACCCATTTGCCGCGCAAGTTGACCCCGCACTGGCGTTCGAACGCCGGGTTGGCTTCGACGAAGTAGTAGTCGACAGGTTTATCGTCGGCGTCGAATTTGACTTTGACGATGGCAAACGCCGATTCGATGGTTTCCAGAATGGTGCTGAAGCGTGCCTCACTACGCGCGAGCGCGGCTCGACTGGCATGCAGTTGCGCCGCCATGTCTCGCTCAGCGTCAACGTCCTGCGCGTCGATCGGAGTGCTCTGAAGCGCCGCCTGCAATCGCCTTACCTCTGATTCAAGCGCTTCGCGACTAAGGTGTTTGAGGGTATCCATGTGACCTGCTTTGTTGGATTTTTCAGGTTCTGGCTTTATAGAGCAGCAAGCAGGCACAGCAGGAGCAGTGCAAGTTGCGCTCGTAGGCTACTCGACCATCGTTCATCCGTTGACAGGCCGCGTCGTAGTTAAGTTGCACCGCCGCCGCACGACCGTTCCACACGAGCGTTCATTTTCAAACCGACTCGCCGTTATCGAGGCGGGCCAACAGGTTCTGCCCGCGTTGCCACAGCGCTTGCTGCTTGGCGTGCGGCATGCGGTCGAGGTTCTTGTACATCATCGCCATGCGCTGATTGCCGCGCAGCAGATCACCGTGACGCATCAGAAAATGCCAGTACAACGAATTGAATGGGCAGGCATTGTCCGTCGTACTTTCGCTGACCTTGTAGGCGCAGCCACGGCAGTAGTCGGACATGCGATTGATGTATTGGCCACTGGCGCAATAGGGCTTTGAACCGAGATAACCGCCGTCGGCGTGCATGACCATGCCCAGAGTGTTGGGCAACTCGACCCAGTCGAAGGCGTCCATGTAGATCGCCAGATACCACTCACAGATCTGGCTCGGTGCGATGCCGGCGAGCAGGGCAAAATTACCGGTGATCATCAGCCGCTGAATATGGTGCGCGTAAGCGTGCTGCAAACTTTGCCCGATGGCCTGGCGCATGCAGTTCATCTGCGTAGCGCCCGTCCAGTAGAACTCGGGCAGTGGCCGACTGTTGCCGAATGAATTGCCCAATGCGTAGTCCGGCATTTTCAGCCAGTAAACACCTCGCACATATTCACGCCAGCCGATCAGTTGGCGAATGAATCCTTCAGCAGCATTTAGCGCAATCCTTCCGGACCAATAAGCCGACTCCACGTCGCTGCACAGCTGCCGCAAATCCAGCAGACCAATGTTCAGCGCGGCGCTGATGCGCGCATGAAACAGGAACGGTTCATCACTGGCCATGGCGTCCTGATAGTCGCCGAATCCTGCAAGGCCATAATCCAGAAAATACTCCCATAGCGCCTGCGCGTCGGCGTGGGTGACCGGGTAGTTGAAGTCGTCGAGCGCGCCGTAATGATGGCTGAATCGCGTCTTCACCAACGCAAGCACTTCACGAGTGATGGCGTCGTTGCTGAAGCGGGCCGGGTAGGGGGCTTTGACCCCTTTGGGCAGTGCCTTGCGATTCTCCGCATCGTAATTCCACGCGCCGCCCACCGGTGTGCCGTCGCCATTGAGTAGCAACCGACTTTTGCGCCGCATCTCGCGGTAGAAGAACTCCATGCGCAGCTGTTTTTTGCCAGCCGCCCATGCGACGAACTCTGTGCGACTGCAAAGAAAGCGTGTGTCGACGTGCCAGTGGATGGGCAAACCACAGTCACTGATCGCCTGCTCCAGCCGCCAGTCCCCGCACTCGGTGACGTGCACCTCCTCGGCAGACAACCTCGATTGCCAGCGGTGTAATTCCCCCGGCACCGAGCCGCTGTTGTGCTGGTCATCCAGAGTGACGTACTCGACGCGCCACCCCCGGTCTTGCAGGGCTTTGGCGAAATGGCGCATGGCACTGAAGATCAGGGCGATCTTTTGCGGATGGTGGGGCACATGGCTGGCTTCCTCCATGACCTCGACCAGCAACACGGTGTCGCGCTCGGCATCGAGCGCCTGCAATGAAGCGAGGTCGAAGGAAAGCTGGTCGCCCAGCACCAGGCACAACCGACGGTTCTTGTTCATTCAATGCGGTCTGAAGGATAGGGCGGGGTGAGCGAGCTGTTCACTGGTTTTCTCCCGCGCCTTGGCGACGGAAGAACAAGGTCACCTGGCCGACTTCAACACCCAGCTTGGACATGCTGGTGCGGTTGATCAACGTGTCCTCGTCCATCTGGTACATCCAGTCGTCCATGCTCATTTCATAGGTTGAACCGTCAACCGGAAGATTCAGGCGATAACGCCAGTGCAGCGCATTGCCAGCGACCTGTCCCTTGGCAACACCCACCACATCATCCGCGCGACCGCTCCAGCGTCCCTGACCCTCGGGCGTCAGGGTCCAGACGCGGCGTTGGCGAGTACCGTCGCTGTACAGGAAGCGCTCATCGAGAATCAGGTTATTACCTTCACGCCGGCTGACGATGTTGACCTCGAAGCGCTTGGCCACTTCCCCGGAGCGCTTCTGAAACATGCCCCAGGCTTTGACGGGCTTGCTGAAAAAGCGCTCCAGATCTAATGCTGGTTGCTGATCCGCATAGTGGGTGACATCCACGCTGCCACAGCTCGCAACACTGAGTAGCAGAACCAGCAAAAGCACGAGTCGGGTCATTGCCTTTCTCCCTGATTGCACAGGTGTGAGGGGGGACAGATGGGAAATATTTTCTTGTACGGGTGGATTTGTTTGTACAGATTTACAGTGCCTGCCGAAGGTCAGAAATCAACTTCGCCGACCGATCTCAGGTGCGATCCATTCGCCAATTGTTGTACCGATGAAAGAATCCTGTATAGGTTTTATTCAAAATAGGCTGAAAAAAACCACCTGACAATGAGTCAGCAATGTTTTTGTGTGGAAACGAGGGCGTCTTGTTGTATCGATAAAAAAACCGCCCGAATTGGGCGGTCTGCTTTTGGTTCAGCCGTCTGACTATTGATGTTTGACGATGTTTTGAAGAATCAGCGGACCGCCCAATCCCAACAGTTTGCCGCCTTCATCGATCGTACCAAGCGATATCGGGGCGAAGCCCAACTGATCGACCAGTTTAGTAATGATCGTGTTGGCATCTTGATCTCGGCCCCATACAAACATCACTCGCCGTCCGCCATCCTGCACAGGGTCTTTGGCTAGCAGTGCCGCGGGCAGTTGATTGAAGGTTTTAACCACCTTGGCGCCTGCGAACGCGCTGGCGACGACATCAGTCGAGGCTCGGCCGCCCAGCTCTTCAAGTGGCACACCATAAGTATTCATCGCATCGATGACGATTTTATCGTTCCAGTTTGCGATCTTCCCTGCGATATCCCGATGAGCGCTGAAAGGGATGGCCAGAATCACAATGTCGGCGCTGAATGCCTCTTCAAGGGACTGCGCAACGATGCTGTCGCCCAGTTCGTTGGTGAGGGCTGCAAGGCTGAGTGGGCCTCGGGTGTTGGCAATCCCGACAGGAATGCCGTTTCGAGCAAATTGGCGGGCGAGGGCGCTGCCCACTTTGCCGGAACCAATGATGGAGTAAGTCATTTTGTACACCTCAAGAGCGATGAAAGTTTAAGGACAGTTCGTGATCACGCATTGATGGCAGCAATGTCTTCAAGTGCTTGATTGATCGCTGCATCCTTGGCCTGCGCACTAATGGCCAAGCCTTCAGCACGGATTACCGTCGGATGCTTGATGCCGAGGAAACCCAGCAGGCCGATCAGATAGCTTTCCTGATGCTCCAGAGGGGCAGCGGGATTTCCCGGTGAATACAGGCCACCGCGAGAGGAGGCGATGTAGGCCTGCTTGTTTTTCAGCAAGCCTTCAGGGCCATTGGCGGTGTAGTGAAAGGTTTTGCCGACCAGCGCGATGCGGTCGATCCAAGCCTTGAGTGGGGTGGGGATCGTGAGGTTGTACATTGGCGTACCGATGACAACGATCTGCGACTCCTGCAGTTCTTCCAGATAAGCGCTGCCCTTGAAGAGATCCTCCGTCAGCAAACCGGCTTTGGCTCCGGCGCCTTGCCAGGCCGCTAAATGTTCACTGGAAAGGTGCAAGGCGGGATCGCGGGCGAGATCCCGGTAGACCACGGTACTTCCAGGGTGCAGATCCACCAGGCGCGCGACGATGTTGGAAGACAGGATGCGGCTGACAGAAGCTGCCCCCAAAATGCTGGAATCGAGATGGAGAATTTGCATGGTTAAGTCACCTTGTCGTGTGGATTAAAGCGTCCAAGAGAAGATGAGCTTCTTCGGTACATCTGAAAAGACGGTATATTGAGATAGGCAGTATCTATATTTGAGATGGAATGGAGGCGCAATGCTCGACGGCGTATCACTTGATCAGCTCAGAACCTTCATCGCCGCGGTGGACGAAGGTAGCTTTTCGGCGGCGGCCAGAAAACTCAACAGAGTGCAGTCGGCGGTGAGTGGCTGGGTCAGCGGTCTGGAGGATCAGATCGGCGTCGTGCTGTTCGACCGCTCCGGACGTTTCCCGAAACTGACGCCGCAAGGAGCACTGTTGCTCACGGATGCGCGCAACATCGTCTCTGGCGTGGACACCCTGAAGGCGCGCGCCAAGCTCATGGCTTCCGGGCTTGAGCCGGAATTGTCGGTGGTGGTGGATGTGTTCTTTCCCACCTCGGCGATTACGGCGGTGGTCAAAGAGTTTGCCGAGCGCTTCCCGCTGACGCGTCTGAAAATATTCGTCGAAGGCCTCGGCGCTGGCTATCAGCCGATATTGGATGGCCGATGCAGTCTGGGCATCCTTGCATCGCTGCCCATCAATTTCCCAACCTTATCCAGCGAGCGCATCGCAGACTTTTCGCTGGTGATGGTCGCCGCCATCGATCATCCGCTGTCGCGGTTGAGCGGGAAGATTCCCAAGCGGGAATTGGCCAGACACATTCAACTGGTACTGACTGATCGCTCGGAAATGTTGGCAGGCCAAGACTATGGTGTGATGTCGCCACTGACCTGGCGCTTGGCCGACCTCTCGACCAAATACGCTTTTCTCAAGGATGGCGTGGGGTGGGGCAGTATGCCGTTGCATATGGTCAAGCATGACTTAGCGGCGGGCACCTTGGTAATGCTGGACGTTGAGAGCATTCCCAGGGAGGGGTTCAAGATCGATATTTCTGCGGTTCACGCGACCAGCACGTTGCCCGGGCCAGCCGGGCGGTGGTTGATTGATCGGATAAAAATCACGCCGATTGGCTGATGCTCCTGCTTCAATGAATTAACCAGAGATGCGTGCCCCCTCAAGCACGGCAAGAACCCCGCAAGGGTTCGGGCACTAGGGGACAAGCCACTAAATACCGAGACCTATCATGATCAGACTTCATCACCTCAACGCTTCACGCTCCCTGCGTATCCTCTGGCTACTGGAAGAGATCGGTCAGCCTTACACGCTGATTCGTTATCAGCGTGATCCGGCCACACACCTCGCGCCCGACTCACTCAAAGACATCCACCCGCTAGGGAAGTCGCCAGTGATTGAGTTCGAGGGCCAGGTGCTGGTTGAGTCGGGGGCTATGGTTGAATACCTGATCCGCCGTTTCGCACCGGAACTGGAGCCTGCGTTCAGTTCGCCGGATTATCTTCAATACCTGCAATGGATTCACTTTGCGGAAAGCTCGGCCATGGTGCCGGTGCTGCTCAAGATATTCACCCAGATCGAGGCCAATGCCGGGACTGAGCTGAAATTTCTCGGCGGCTACACCCAGACCGAATTTGACAAGGTGCTGGGCTTTCTTGATCGCGTGCTCGCGGACAAGACCTTTATCGTCGGTGAAAAGTTGTCTGGAGCAGACTTCATGCTCGCATTTGTCGCCATTACCGTTGTCGAGCAGTTGGGGGCAGGCGCGAAGTATCCGCATCTGGCGGCCTATCTGCAGCGTCTCACCGCGCTGGACAGCTGGAAGCGAGCGCTGAAGCTGGAACATGAGGTCGGTTAACGAGGCCAAGTCCATCGCCGCTGCACAGATGGGCGCATGCTCTACACCGAAAAACAGCGAAGGCCGTAACCCAGTGTTATGGCCTTCGCTACAGATGCACTGGACAACGTATCTGCGCTCGTTAAAGAAAAACCCGTCGCCGCGATCGCAATTGGTGCAGCTGCATTGATCTTGATAAATCGTATTTTCCGTCGCTGACCGGTTAGGAGGATGGAGCCCATGTTTTGATAGGGGTTCCAGGTTTCTGCTTCATTGCATTTGTTGCCGCAACTGAACGTGCAGGATGTGTTTCTTGAACTCTTCCGGTATGTGCTGCGGGCAAGAAAAGGCTTACTTAACGATCACCTCATCCAGCGCCTGCTCAAGCGTGCTGACCGTGCGCTCGATATTGTGCAGTTTTTCCAGCCCGAACAGCCCGATGCGAAAGGTCTGGAAGTCGGCAGATTCATCGCATTGCAATGGCACGCCGGCAGCGATCTGCAGGCCTTGGCTGGCAAATTTCTTACCGTTTTTGATGTCGGCATCATCGGTGTAGCTCACCACGACACCAGGAGCCTGAAAGCCAGCAGCGGCTACGCTTTTAAAGCCTTTACCGGTCAACATGGCGCGCACCCGATCGCCCAGAGCCTGCTGTTCGCCGCGCACCTTGTCGAAACCGTAGGCTTGCGTCTCTTTCATCACGTCGTTAAACCGCGCAAGGGAATCGCTGGGCATGGTCGCATGGTAGGCGTGTCCGCCTTGTTCGTAGGCCTGCATGATCTGCAGCCACTTTTTCAGGTCGCAGGCAAAGCTGCTGCTTTGCGTGTGCTCGATGCGTTCGATGGCCAAAGTGCTGAACATCACCAGCGCGCAGCAAGGGGAGGCGCTCCAGCCTTTCTGCGGTGCGCTGATCAGCAGGTCGACCGCGCATTTGTGCATATCAACCCAAAGCGCGCCCGAAGCGATGCAGTCCAGCACAAACAGACCACCCACCGCATGCACGGCGTCGCCGACGGCCCGCAGGTACTCGTCGGGCAGGATAATTCCGGATGAGGTTTCAACGTGGGGGGCGAAGACAATCTGCGGCTTGTGCGCCGCGATGGCTGCCAGCACTTCGTCCAACGGAGGAGGGGCATAGGCCGCCTGGTGACCGCTAACGACCGGTCGGGCTTTCAGCACCGTAGTGGCCGCCGGGATGTTGCCCATCTCAAGGATCTGGCTCCAGCGATAACTGAACCAGCCGTTGCGTATTACCAGGCATTGCTGGCCGGTCGCAAACTGTCGCGCCACCGCCTCCATGCCAAATGTGCCGCTGCCCGGTACCACTGCAACCGCCTCGGCGTTATAGACCTGTTTCAGGGTCTGGGAAATGTTCTTCATCACTGCTTGAAAGGACTGCGACATGTGGTTCAGCGAGCGGTCCGTGTAGACCACTGAGTACTCGATCAACCCCTCGGGATCGATACTGGGATATAGCTTCGACATGGCGTAACTCCTTTGGCAGAGATGTCAGTGGTATCGACCCTGCCTTAAGCGTTGGCAAATGACAAGGCCGCACAAATGGGGGTTGAATCTGAACGAATCGATTCAATCCAGACGGCGACATGAATAAGCGTGGGTCTGATAAGGGAACTCGATAGTTTCGCGCCCGCGTAGCGCCGGATGGGTCTGAATCAAATTCATTAGTTGATCAGCTACTATCTTTTTCTCTCCAGCAGGGAGTGCCGCGATGAAGCTGACTGAGAGGAAACGATCAAGGATCACAGACTTGCCGCTGCCTGAATGGGTGTAATTAAAGCAGGTCAAATCGGGCTCCGAGAAGCGGCCGTTGTTGAACGGTCGCCGCCAGTCACCGGTATGAAAACGCGGGGTATCGCCTTCGTAGGGAGTGATGATTTCAGTGATGGCGGCCACCCAGTCGACTGACTCATCGCGCACGTTCCAGATAAGTCCAAGCCGCCCGCCCGGTGTGAGTACTCGGTGAATCTCACTAAGCGCCGTTTCATTTGCAAACCAGTGAAACGCCTGAGCACAAATAAGCGCCTGCGCCGCTCCAGCCTCGAGTGGAATAGATTCGGCCATTCCTTCCAGAATCCGGGTGCCCGGCAAATGCTTGGCGAACTCGACTCGCATGGACTCAACCGGTTCGACGGCAATGACATCAACACCCATAGAGTCCAGTAAGCGAGTGAGTTTGCCGGTTCCGGAGCCTAAGTCGATAACTGTCGATCCAGGGCTGATGTTCAGCGCGTCTCTAAACCATGTTTGTACTTCGACTGGATAGTCCGGGCGCCCCTGCGTATAGGTTTTGGCGTCTGTTGAGAAACCTGCCTGAGCAGCTTTATGAACAATTGCCATTTCCAGAGACCCTCTAGGTGGATGATCGAGACACTCATTATGCAGAGTGTTTGAACATCCCCGCACTCCGTCCATCCTTTCACTTGCCATTTATCTCAACTGCTGTTGATATAAATCACGACTGGACGTAGGCTCCTGAAAAAGCCGGATACGTTACGTCGTCGACCTAAAGCTCCAGCGCGTGTGCCATTACAATAATAAGGACACAAGAGATGAAACGTTGGTCAGTACTTGTTGGGTGTTTTCTCGGAATGAGCATTGCGTCGCCGGCCATTCTGCTGATTCCGCTGGGCCTGTTCATGAAGGCGGTGACCGCCGAGTTCGCTTGGTCACGTACCGATTTTGCGATCATCATTTCTATCGCGTCGATCTGCAATGCGCTGGTGATGCCACTGGCTGGCTTCCTCGTTGACCGCTTTGGCGCGCGCCGTGTCGCGCTGGTCGGTACGGTGCTGGGATGCGGCAGCTACATGTGCCTGTCGCTTATTCACTCGCTCCCCGCGTTCGTTGCGATCACGGCGATGAGTGTGGCGTTCGGCAATCTGGCGAGTTATCCGGCCTTCCTGTTTTTGACCCAGCGCTGGTTCGATAAACACTTGGGGCTAGCCTTTGCGATCACGTCGTCGGGCCTTGCGGTCGGCACCGGCGCATTCTCGTATCTGATTTCGCAAAACATCGTATTGAACGGCTGGCGCGAGGCGTTTCTGGTGGCCGGGGCGACTGCGCTGGCGATTGGTCTGGTCAATCTCGCAGTGTTTGTTCGTGACAACAACGGGCCGATCCCGGAGGCCGAACGCCGCGCTGAAAAAAGTCAGCTTGAGGTGATCGGCATGACATTGCGGGAGGCCATGGCCACCCGTGATTTCTGGCTGTATTCGTTGGCCTTTGTACTGGTGCTGTTTGGCGTCGTGGGGGCCAGCGTGCACTTGCCGGCGATGCTCTCGGATTGGGGCGCATCCGCCAATCAGATTGCCGGCATTGTTGCGGCGGGTTCTGCCGGATCGTTGTTCGGGCGACTGTTTGGCGGTGCCTTGCTCGATCATCTGCACACCCGAACCGTGGCGGGGATTTTCCTCACCTGCCAGTTGGTTGGCTTTCTGATGCTGCTGGACGGGCTGCACTGGGCGCTGGCCGCCAGTTTCCTGATTGGCGCGACCCAGGGCGCCGAGATCGACATTCTCGGTTATCTGATTTCCCGCCGTTTTGGCAAATTGGCGTATGCGCGGATCTTTGGCAGCGCCTTTTCAGTGACTTTGCTGGGCGCCATTATCGGCCCGTTCGTGTTGGGCATGGTGTTCGATAAAAGCGGCTCGTACCGCACAGCTCTGGTGCTGTTTCCGATACTTCCGGTCGCGGCGTTTGGTTTGTTGTGCCTGTCTGCCAAGTCGCCCGGTCAACCACAGCGGGTGATCGCGCCTGAAGCCACCTAGTAAAAACAAGCAATACGGCCACGGTGCGTGCCTGCGCCGTGGCCGGCTGTAACGCTAATGACTACCTAAAATAAGAATAAAAGGAAATTGTATGCGGCCCCATCAAAACGGGACGAACCGAGTCCGTAAGCATGCGCCTGAATTTCTCCGCGTGACGCTGGCGGCACTGTTGGCAATCTGGGCGGCTCACTCTCTGAATGCTCGTGCCGAAACAAACCCAACACCGCAAAACGTTGTAGGGCAGGTTGCCCCGGAATTGAAGCAACCGGCGAAAAGCCTCGATCAGGCGGCTACCCAAAAAGCCTTGCCCGACAGCCAACTGCTGGGCCACATCATCGAACGCAAAAAGCAGTTCGCGAAGATCGATGCACTGGTTGAACACGGTCAATTGACTGAGCTGCCGCCACCGTCGGAAAGCATCCTCGGTGACGCCGGCGGCTTTCGCAGTGATCTGGCTGATCACGGCATCGGTTTCAACATGTTGAACATGACCACCTTCGCCAATAACTACCTCGATCACGACCGTCATAAACCGCAAGCTTATAGCGGTGAGCGCCCGACGTATTCCTCAAATCTCCTGGTCGGATTCACCTACGATCTGGGGCGGGTCGGTCTCGATAATGGGCAGTTTATTTTTGGCGTCGGCAGCTATTACTCCAGCTGGGATGAAGTGAATCCATCATCGAAATTCAGCTTCACGCGCATCGCCTACTACCAGAGCCTATGGGATAAAACCGTCGAATTCAAAATCGGCGTGCTTCCCAACGATCTGGAATTTATCGGCCCGTTTACCGGCGGAACCTTGGTGGGCGGCACTCAGGGTTTACAAGCGGTGATCCCGTTTCAAGTGGGTTTGAGCCACGCGCCGGTGTCCAGCCCTGCAGCCAACGTCACATTGAATTACGGCAACTTCTATAACAAATTCGGCGTTCAACGCTCTATCAGTCCTGATGGTATGGGGCCGGAAATCGACCGTCATGCTGGCGAGCTCGATCTGCACGTCGATCACGCCGGCGCGCTGTACATCGATGAGCTCGGCTACAAACGCGCGTCTGCGCCGGGTACACCGTACGCGTGGCTGCGAGCCGGTTACATCCATAACACCTCGCAATACACGCAGTTCCTCAGCAACGAGCGCAGTGATGACAACTACGCGGGCTACGTGCTGGGCGACTACCAGTTTTATCAATTCGACAGCGCCATCGCTTCCCGTGGCCTGTACGCCGGGTTTACCTGGATGACCGCGCCTGAAGATCGCAACCTGTTTGACCTGTATTACGGCTTGCGCGTGTTTGCAAAAGGGCCGTTGGACTCGCGTCCATTCGACATGGTCATGCTGGAGTACGGCTACACCAGCTACAGCGATGACGCCAACAAAAAGCTCGATACCTTTCATGTGTCCAATGCCGACGACTCGAAATCGACAACGCTCGCCTACAACATGCGCGTTGCCGCCGGCACCTATGTTCGTGCGGGGCTGAGTTACGTCGAACATCCGGCATTCAGTCCGGACGTCAAAGACGCCCTCAACCTGCAAGCCAGTTTCACGCTGTTTTTCTGAACCTTGATTGACCCAAGCACTAATTGCCCCGGTGGATACCGGCGACAGAAAAGGGAGTCTCACCATGAGTGATACGCAAAAAATCTACACACCTTCCACGCCACTGCCACCTGCCCGAACGGGCTTATTGACCGCTTTCGAGCCGGGCACGCGCACGCTGGAAAAAGGCTTTCAAATCGCCCCGCAGTTTCGCCCGATCCCCGTCGACATCGTGTTCGAGAAGGACGTCGCGGTGCAGTTGCGCGATGGTGTGACGATTTACGTCGACGTGTTCCGCCCGGCCGGTAGCGAAAAAGTGCCGGTGATTGTTGCGTGGAGTCCTTACGGCAAAGGGCAGGGCACCTCCGTCAGTGTGATGGGCGTGTTTGGTCTGGTCGGTTTGAACAACAACATCGTGTCCGGGCTGGCCAAGTTCGAAGCGCCGGATCCTGCGTATTGGTGCGCCAACGGTTACGCGATCTGCAACCCGGACATTCGCGGCTGCGTTGATTCCGAAGGCAACAGCGTGCTTTGGGACCGTCAGGACGGTCGCGATTGCCACGACCTGATCAACTGGCTCGCGGAGCAGCCGTGGTGCAGCGGCAATGTCGGCATGAGCGGCACCTCGTACCTGGCCGTTTCCCAATGGTTTACCGCTGCCGAGCAGCCTGCGGCATTAAAAGCCATCAATCCGTGGGAAGGCGTCAGTGACGTGTACCGTGACCTGGTGCTGCGTGGCGGCATGCCTGATCTCGCCTTCGCCGGGATGTTGCAGAAAGGCAGTTTCTTCGGCAAGAACCAGAAAGAAGACATCCTCGCTGAAGCCGCGCGCTACCCGCTGATGAACGAGCTGTGGGAGAACAAAATCCCCGATTTTTCGCGCATCAATGTGCCGGCGTACATCGTCGCCAGCTATTCCAACACGCTACACACCGCCGGTACGTTCCGCGGGTGGCGACGGATTGCTTCGCAGGACAAATGGCTGCGCATCCACAACACTCAAGAGTGGCCGGATTACTACGACGAAGCGAACGTCGATGACCTGCGGCGCTTCTTCGACCGTTACCTCAAAGGCCAGGCTAACGACTGGGAATCCACCCCTCGCGTGCGTTATGCCGTGCACGACTTCAAAGGCGGCGACCAGGTTAACGTCGCGGCTGAAGAGTTCCCACCTCAAGGCGCGGTATCGACCAGGTTCTACCTTGACGGTCGCTCACGCACGCTGACCTGCGAAGCACCGGCAGCCGATGTCGCGGTCTCCTATGGCGTTTCCAACAATCCGAATGCAGTCTCGTTTATCACCCGTTTCGATCAGGTCACCGAGCTGGTCGGCTACCCCAAAGCGCACCTTTGGGTAGAAGCCAAAGGCGCCGACGACATGGACCTGTTTGTGCTGGTGCAGAAACTCGATGCCTATGGCACGCCACTGCAGCAGTTCACCACGCCGAATCACAGCGCGATGATTCACGATCTCACCGATCACGGCGCGACCATTCTTCGCTACAAAGGCTCGGACGGCCGCTTGCGTGTCTCGGCGCGGCATCTGGATAAAGCGCTTTCAAGCGTAGACGTACCGGCCCACAGCTTTGATCGTGTGGAGAAGCTCGCTCCGGGCGAGATCGTCGATGTCGAGATCGACCTGTTGCCGCTCGGCATCAAGTTCTACCCCGGCGAACAGCTGCGCTTTGTCATCAGCTCGCGCAACCTGATGGGTACGATGATGCCCGGCATCGCCGAGTACACCGGCGCCAACAGCGGCGAACACGTGATCCACACCGGCGGTGAACACGCCTCCTATCTGCAACTCCCCGTCAAACTCAGTTGATCCTGGTGTGCGCCGTGCTCTTCAAAGGGCAGGGCGCACTTCACCTGTGGCGTTGAAAAGCTTGTATCGATCGCGCCATGGTTTCCTTTCAGGAGATAAATCCATTGATTCTTATCACCTCGGCCAACGGTAACCAGGGCAAACGGCTGGTGCCCAAACTGCTCGCGTCCGGCCATCCAATAAGGGCTTGCGTCAGATCCGAATCCTCCGCCGAGCAACTGCATAAGCTCGGCGTACACCAAGTGCTGGTAGGCGATCTCGCCGATCCGGCGTTTATTGCCCAGGCCATGAAGGGCGTCAAAAGCGTGTATCACATCGGCCCGACACTGCATCACGACGAGCGCGCGATGGGGTTCGCCATGATTGATGCCGCCAGAGCAGAGGGTGTCGAGCACTTCGTGTTCAGCTCTGTGCTGCACGCGATCGCCAGCGACTTGATCCAGCACGAAATCAAGCGTGACATTGAAGAACATCTGCTGTCTTCCGGGCTCGAATACACCATTCTGCAACCCGCCAATTACATGCTGCCTACACGATTGAAAGCGGTGTTCGAGGAAGGCGTGTTCCGCTTGGCGTGGTCGCTGGACAGACGCCAGTCGATGGTCGATCTGGAAGACTTTACCGACGTGGTTGCGTTGGTGCTGTCTGACCGCGAGCGTCACGGCGGGGCAACCTACGAGTTGGTCGGCCCCGGCCGTTTCACCGCGCATGAGATTGGTGCGGTTGCTTCGCAAGTGGTGGGTCGCGAGATCAAGGTCGAGCGCTTCGACGTCGAGGTGTTTGTCCGTGAACGTTTCGGTAATCTTGAGCCCGAAGCGCTTGCGCATATGTTGCGGATGAACCTGGCGATCGCCAGGTATTACAGCAACCACGACTTCGTCGGTAATTCCAATGTGCTGTCCTTTCTGCTGGGCCGCGCGCCGACGACGTTCGAAGCGTTTGTCCGCAGGGAATACGCGAGTTTCAAGGAAGGCCTGAAAACCCTTTCCGATTGAAGCTCCGAGCGTATTTCTATTCCCTGAGCCGCTCGTGCAATGCGACGGCTCACGTGTAAATCCAAGGCTATTAGCGTTTCAACTGACTCCCATCTTTATTGGCCATTGGCCGAGCCGCACGCCTACGCGATAGGCTCCAAACGTTAGAAATGCAGCGCCTCTGAATCCAAAAAAACAACAACAAGAAGCCCTCATATGCTCAGTTTGCCTTGGTGTTCTCCGCCGTTTCCGTTCGGCTTCGGATTTGCCTCGCCAGCGTGCCAAGGTGCGTTCCGATGATGGGCCGCGCACTCGGCAATCTGTCGGTTGGCAGCAAGCTGTGGCTGGGTTTTGGCTTGGTGTTGTTGTCCACATTGGCCGTAGCAGCGACAGCGTTTTACGCTTTCAACGTACTCGAAACCCGCGCCAGGAAGATGAACGATGTCGCCGCCGTTGAATCGTTGATTCTGCAAGCCCAGGTCGCGGTCAAGGCGTTCGGTCTGAACCTCGCCGAGGACGAAGCCAACAAGGTCGCCGGGCTTACCGCCGAGCTGGTGGCGTTGCTGGAAAAATCGCAAATGGACAAGGGGCAGGGCGCCTCCAAAGAAGCCACCCACGATTATCTCGCCCAGTTCGAACGGTATGCCCAGGCCCAGCGCGATGCCCGCGAGGCTCGCCTGCGCATGCAGCAACTGGCTCAAGTGGTGGGTGAACGTTTCACCGTGGTAATGCTCGATCAACTCGACGCGGTCAACCTGCTGGCTTCGCGCGCTCAGCCGGCGGACGCGGTACGCATGCTGCAACTGGAACAAGCCTCCACGCTGCGCGACAAACTGGCGAACCTGCGTGACAGCGAACTCTATTTCACCCTGCAAGGCAGCACCGAAGAGCACAACGCCTGGGAGGCGCGGGTCATTGAACTGCGTTCTTACATGGAAAACCTCGAACTGCGCCTCGAAGGCTCCGAGCGCGAATCGCTGACTCAGGCCCGTACAGCGCTGGATGAATACCGCGCCGCGTTCAATGGTTACGCCGCGAGCCGTGAGCAAACCAGCGACAGCCAGACGGCAATGAACGGCGCCGCTGACAAAGTCAGTCAATTGCTCAGCGAAGTTCGCGCCGCACAGGTTCAAGCCTCGCAGGCGATGGGGCAGCGGGTATCGCGGCTGTTGGCGGGAATGGTGCTGTTGGCGCTCGCCCTTGGCGTCGGCGCGAGTGTGTTGATTCGTCACTTGATCCTGCAACCACTGCGCCAAGCAGTTGAGCTGACCCGCCGCGTAGCGTCGGGCGATCTAAGTGCACAGATCGATTCCGCAGGACGCCGTGATGAGCTGGGCCAGTTGCTCGGCAGCGTCGGCGTCATGCTGGAAAGTTTACGGGGGCTGATTGGCCGGATTGGCCAGGGCGTCGGGCAATTGAACCACGCCGCCGACAGTCTGGCGCAGGTCACCGAGCGCACGCGTCAAGGCGTCGACTCGCAGCGTGAAGAAACCGAACTGGCGGCCACCGCGATGCAACAGATGGCCGCAACGGCCCAGGACGTTGCGCGCAATGCCAGTCAGACCCGCCATGCCGTCGAACAGGCCAATGATCAGGCGCGCAAAGGTGAAGCACTGGTGCATCAGGCGACCAGCAAGATCGGTCACCTGGCCGAAGAAATGAGCGGTTGTTCCGACGCCATGGGCTCGCTACTCAACGAGAGCGCAGCGATCGGCAAGGTGCTCGATGTGATCAGTGCCCTGGCCGGGCAGACCAATCTGCTCGCCCTCAATGCAGCGATTGAAGCAGCACGGGCCGGCGAAAACGGTCGTGGTTTTGCTGTGGTCGCAGACGAGGTACGCAACCTGGCCCGGCGCACGCAAACCTCCACTGACGACATCGCCGCCATCATTCAACAGTTGCGAATCGTCGCTGAACACGCCGCCAGTCGCTTGCAGGGCAGTCAAGCGCTGACCAGTGAAAGCGTGGTGCTCGCCGCGCAAGCGTCACAAGCGCTGCATGAAATCGCGGCGGCGGTGTCGACGGTCGAGCAGATGAGTCAGCAGATCGCGGCGGCGGCCGAACAGCAGAGCGCCGTGGCCGAGCAGGTCGGTGAAAGCATGCAACGGGTGCGTGCGGTGTCTGAACAAAGCACTGCTGCCAGCGGCTTGCTCGACGCTTCGGTGCGCGGCCTGGAACAGGTGGGCGGCGCGCTCAACGCAGCCGTTGGTGGGTTTCGCACGGTGTCTTGAAACAGGTTCATTTGCAGTCATGAGGCTGAGTACGGCGGCACGTTCTGTCGGTTCATCTCTAAGCAAACAACAACAAGAGTGGAGGCAGATATGAGTTCGCTAAATGAAAATTCGATCCCTGGGTCGTTGGCTTCACTGGATAGCGACCGGGATGAAACGCAGGAGTGGCTTGAGTCGCTGGAAGCCGTCGTGCGCGATGGCGGCTCCGAGCGCGGCCAGTTTCTGCTCAAACAGTTAGAGCAACACGCAAGAGCACTTGGCATTACCTCGCATGTGCACCCGTACTCGGCGTATCGGAACACAATTCCGATTGAACGGCAGGGTCCCTACCCGGGGGACCTTGCTGTCGAGGAACGGATCACGTCGATCATTCGCTGGAATGCATTGGCCATGGTGGTGCGCGCCAATCAGGCCTACGGGGATCTGGGTGGGCATATCGCAAGTTATGCGTCCGCCGCAGAAATCTTCGAGGTCGGTTTCAACCATTTTTTCCGTGCCCGCGACGAAAGTCACGGCGGCGATCTGGTGTTTTATCAGCCGCACTCGGCACCGGGGGTCTACGCCCGGGCGTTCCTGGAAGGCAGGCTATCCGAGGAACAACTGGCCAACTATCGACAGGAAGTCGGCGGCAACGGCTTGAGTTCCTACCCACATCCTTGGTTGATGCCGGACTTCTGGCAGTTCCCGACCGGGTCGATGGGCATTGGTCCGATCAGTGCGGTTTATCAAGCGCGCTACATGCGCTATCTCGAACACCGCAATCTGGCCGAAACCGCCGACCGTCATGTGTGGGGCGTGTTTGGTGACGGTGAGATGGACGAGCCCGAATCGATCGCCGGGCTCACGCTCGCGGCGCGGGAAAAACTCGACAACCTGACCTTTATCGTCAACTGCAACTTGCAGCGTCTGGACGGACCGGTGCGTGGCAACGGTCAGGTCATTCAAGAACTCGAAGCGTTGTTCACGGGCGCCGGCTGGAATGTAGTCAAAGTCATTTGGGGCTCGGACTGGGACCCGTTGTTTTCCCGGGACACCAACAACGCCTTGTTGCAACGCTTTGCCCAGACCGTCGACGGTCAATATCAGACGCTCGGTTCCAAGGACGGCGCCTACAACTTGCTGCACTTTTTCCAGCAGGATCCAGAGATCAAGGAATTGGTCTCGCACATGTCCGATGCCGAAATCGATGCGCTGAAGCGCGGCGGTCACGATTTCCGCAAGCTGCACGCAGCGTTCGCCGCAGCCAAAGCGCACAAGGGCCGGCCAACCGTGATCCTCGCCAAAACCAAAAAAGGTTACGGCATGGGCGGCGCCGGCGAATCACGGATGACTTCGCACCAGGCCAAGAAGCTCGATATCGATGCGCTGAAGGCGTTCCGTGACCGTTTCGCGCTGCCACTCTCGGACGATGATGTCGCACAACTGCGCTTCTATCGCCCGGCCGAAGACAGTCAGGAAATGCGTTATCTGCGTGAACGCCGAGTTTCGTTGGGCGGCTATATGCCGGCGCGGCAGAAGGGCAGCGAGCACGTCGCCATCCCGGCGTTGGCTGACTACGCACGTTTCGCCTTCGAAGCCGACGGCAAGGAAATGTCTACCACCATGGCCGTGGTGCGCATGCTGGGCGGTTTGCTCAAAGACAAAGAACTCGGGCCGCGCGTCGTCCCGATCGTTGCCGATGAAGCGCGCACCTTTGGCATGGCCAACCTGTTCCGCCAGATCGGTATCTACTCGCCGCTTGGGCAACTTTACGAGCCAGAAGATGCCGGTTCGATGCTCTATTACCGTGAAGCCCGTGACGGCCAGCTACTGGAGGAGGGCATCACCGAAGCCGGTGCATTGTCGTCGTGGGTCGCTGCCGCGACGTCTTACAGCGCGCACGGCAAACCGATGCTGCCGTTCTACATCTATTACTCGATGTTCGGTTTCCAGCGCGTCGGCGATCTGATTTGGGCAGCGGCCGATCAACGCGCTCGTGGCTTTTTGCTCGGCGCCACCGCCGGGCGCACGACGCTGGGCGGGGAAGGGCTGCAACACCAGGATGGCAGCAGCCATGTGGTGGCAGCGACCGTTCCCAACTGCCGCGCCTATGACCCGGCGTTCGCCGGTGAGCTAGCGGTGATTGTCGACCATGGCATGCGCCAGATGATGGAACGCGATGTCGATGAGTTCTATTACATCACCGTGATGAACGAGAACTACGCCCAGCCTTCTTTGCCGCCCGGTGTGGAAGATCAAATCATTCGCGGCATGTACCGCTATGCCGTGACGCATGCCCCGGCGTCGCGTGGAACCGTGCGGTTGCTGGGCTCCGGGACTATTTTGCGCGAGGTGATCGCGGCGTCTGAGCTGCTGGCAGTTGACTGGCAGGTGTCCAGCGAGGTGTTCAGCGTCACCAGTTTCAGCGAACTGGCTCGTGAAGCGCGGGAAGTGGAACGACGTAATCGTCTGAATCCCACTGAGCCTGAGCAAATCAGCCATCTCTGCGCCTCGCTGACTGGCAACGCGCCGGTGATTGTCGCCTCCGATTATGTGCGCGCTTGGCCGCAACTGATCGCCAGTTACGTCGAAGCACGCTTCATCGCCCTGGGCACCGACGGCTTTGGCCGCAGCGATACCCGTGCCGCGTTGCGCAGCTTCTTCGAAGTCGATCGGCATCAAGTGGTGCTGGCTGCACTGGACGGTCTGGTGCGTGACGGCAGCTTGCCGCGTCAGGTGCTGGCCGAGGCCGTTGAACGCTATGGCCTGAAAGGTGATAGCCCGGCGCCGTGGACACGCTAAGCGGTTTTCTCTTCGCACGCGCTCAATGAGCGCTCCCTCCGTTGCGTGAGCGCGCAACGGATCTATTTCTGGGCGACCGTACGTCATGAGTGAAATCAGAGAAATTCATGTCCCTGACATCGGGGACTTCAAAGACCTGCCGGTGATCGAGGTATTGGTCAAACCGGGCGATAAAGTAGCGTTCGATGACCCACTGCTGACGCTGGAATCGGACAAGGCCTCGATGGACGTGCCGAGCCCTGGTGCCGGCACCGTTGTGGCGGTGACGATCAAGGAAGGCGATCGCGTTTCCAAGGGCAGTTCGATCCTCACGTTGCAAATGGCGATTGATGAAGCGCCGGTTGCGCAAACGCCCGTCATTAGCCCGGTCGTGGCCCAATCCATCGTCGACATTCCTCCGCAGCCGGCCGCCGCCAAAGCGCCTGCGCCTTCGGTGAGTATTTCCGGCCCAAAACCCCACGCCAGTCCGTCAGTGCGCAGCTATGCGCGCAAGCTGGGCGTGGACGTCAGCCGTGCGATTGCCACCGGCAAGGGCGGGCGACTGCTTCGTGAAGATATCGAGCGTTTCGTCAAGGACGCTCTGCTGCGTTCGGACAGTTCCGCGCCGCGTCCCGATCAAACCGGTGGACTCAATCTACTGCCGTGGCCGGACATCGATTTTGCTAAATTCGGCACGGTCGAGAAGGTCGCGATGTCGCGTATCAAAAAGATCTCCGGCGCAAATCTCGCCCGCAACTGGGTGATGATCCCCCACGTCACCAACAACGAAGAAGCCGACATTACCGCGCTGGAAGCATTTCGCGTGCAGCTCAATCTGGAAGGCGGCAAGGACGCGATCAAGTACACCCTGCTCGCGTTTTTGATCAAGGCCGCGGTCGCCACCTTGAAAGCCTTCCCGTCGTTCAACAGTTCGCTGGGCAACGAAGACGGCGAGCCGATCCTGATTCTCAAGCAGTACTTCCACATCGGTTTTGCCGCTGACACGCCGAACGGTCTGGTGGTGCCGGTCATTCGCGATGCCGATCAAAAAGGTATTGGCCAGATCGCCACGGAATGCGCCGAACTGGCGCGCAAAGCCCGGGACGGCAAGTTGGGCCCCGCGGACATGAGCGGCGGAACCTTCACCGTTTCCAGCCTGGGAGGCATTGGCGGCACCGGTTTTACGCCGATTATCAATGCGCCGGAAGTGGCGATCCTCGGTGTCACCCGCGCGCAAATCAGACCTGTGTGGGATGGCAACGCCTTCGCGCCGCGACTGATTCTGCCCATGGCGTTGTCATGGGATCACCGCGTTGTCGATGGTGCGGCGGCAGCACGCTTCCTCCAGCATCTGGCGGCTCTGTTGGCAGATTTCCGTCGAATTACGCTGTGAGGAAATGGCCATGAGTCAGATTATTGAAGTGAAGATGCCCGGTATCGGCGATGCCGCCGCCATGCCGGTGATTGAAATACTGGTCAAGGTTGGCGATGTGGTAGCAGTCAATGACGCGATCTGCACGCTGGAATCCGACAAGGCGACGATGGATGTACCGTCGTCTGCCGCCGGTGTGGTCAAGGAAATAAGGGTCAAGGTTGGCGAGAAGGTCGGCGAAGGCGCGGTGTTGTTGACGCTGGAGTCGAATGAGTCGGCCATTCAACCAACGCCAACGCCAGCAGCGGCTGCAACCGGCGGCAGCGCTGAGTTGCAGTGCGACGTACTGGTGCTCGGCGGCGGTCCCGGTGGTTACTCCGCTGCATTCCGCTCGGCCGATCTGGGCCGCAAAACCATGATTGTCGAGCGCTACGCCGCATTGGGCGGTGTGTGCCTGAACGTCGGTTGCATCCCTTCCAAAGCGCTGCTGCATATCGCCTCGGTCATGGAGGAAGTCCCGCATCTGGCGTCACTGGGCATTGACTTCGGTGCCCGGCAGGTTGATATCGACAAGCTGCGCGCGCACAAAGAATCGGTGGTCCACAAGCTCACGGGTGGCCTCGCCGGCATGGCCAAGGGGCGCAGTGTCGAGGTCGTGCGCGGCGTTGGCCGGTTCCTCGATTCGCACCGTATCGAGGTCGCTCTGTGTTCCGGTTCCGGCCAGGAGCACACGGGCGAGAAACAGGTGATTCGCTTCAAGCAATGTGTGATTGCCGCTGGCAGTCAGGCCGTCAAGTTGCCGTTTATGCCGCAGGATCCGCGCGTCGTTGACTCCACCGGTGCGCTGGAGCTCAGAGCTGTGCCCAAACGCATGCTGGTGGTGGGCGGCGGGATTATCGGTCTGGAAATGGCCACGGTTTATTCGGCGCTGGGTGCGCGTATCGATGTGGTCGAGATGCTGGACGGCTTGATGCAAGGCCCGGATCGCGATCTGGTCAAAGTCTGGGAAAAGCACAACAGCCATCGTTTCGATCACCTGATGTTGAACACCCGCACGGTGAAAGCCGAGGCCAGCGAGCAGGGCATCTGGGTGACCTTTGAGGGTGAAAAAGCACCCGCTGAACCCCAGTGCTACGACCTGGTGTTGGTCGCGGTCGGTCGTAAACCCAATGGCAACCAGCTCGATGCCGAGAAGGCCGGTGTCACTATCAATGAACGCGGTTTCATCCCCGTCGATAAGCAACTGCGCACCAACGTGCCGCACATCTTCGCGATTGGCGACATCGTCGGCCAACCGATGCTGGCCCACAAAGCCGTTCACGAAGGTCATGTCGCCGCTGAAGTCGCGGCAGGTGAAGCCCTGAACAACGCAGAACTGGCGCGCAGCCGTTTTGAGGCGTTGCAGATTCCCGGCGTTGCCTACACCAACCCGGAAGTGGCCTGGGCCGGCCTGACTCAGCAAGAAGCCAAAGACAAAGGCATCAAAGTCGAGGCTGCGGTTTTCCCGTGGGCCGCGTCCGGACGCGCGATTGCCAATGGTCGCGACGAAGGTTTCACCAAGCTTTTGTTCGATGCAGAAACGCATCGACTGGTCGGTGGAGGCATTGTCGGCACCGGTGCGGGCGACCTGATCAGCGAGGTATGCCTGGCTATCGAAATGGGCGCCAACGCAGAGGACATCGGCAAGACCATCCATCCCCATCCGACACTGGGTGAAACGGTGGGGATGGCCGCAGAAGTGGCCAATGGCACTTGCACCGACCTGCCTGCGGCACGTCGCAAAGACGCGTGAAGGAGGGAATGACCATGAATGCCTGCAATGAGGCAACCCTGGCGGACTTGACCCACTGGGTGGGCCGCGAGGAGCTGTGTAGTGACTGCATCGATCAACGCACGGCACAGGCGCTGGCTGCGACGCTGGACCTTGATTCCGATTCAGTTCAAGTCGGCGCCGAGTTACCGCCCTTGTGGCACTGGGTGTACTTCTCGCCAAATGCCCGACACAGCGAAATTGGCGTCGACGGGCATCCGCAACGCGGTGGTTTCCTCCCGCCAGTGAACCTGCCCAACCGTATGTGGGCCGGCGGGCGTTTGAGCTTCGAGCAACCGCTGCGCGTCGGTGAAGCCGTCACCCGGGTTTCGCGCATCCTGCGCTGCGAGCGCAAATCCGGCCGCAATGGCGAGCTGCTGTTTGTCACCGTCGAGCACAAGGTTTCTGGTGAGCGTGGTGTGTGTGTGGTGGAGGAACAGGACATTGTCTACCGCCAGCCAGCGCCTCAAGGAGCGCCCCTTGCCGGCGAAGCGACGGAGCGCCTTGGCGAATTCCGCCGGCTGATACATCCCGACCCGGTATTGCTGTTTCGTTATTCGGCACTGACGTTCAACGGCCATCGCATTCACTACGACAAGCCCTACGCCACCGGGGAAGAAGGCTATCCGGGCCTCGTCGTGCAGGGCCCGCTGGCCGCGACATTGTTGCTCGAAGCGTTTCGCGCGGCGCACCCGGACAAGCGCATACGACGCTTCGCTTTCCGCGCGATCGGCCCGCTGTTCGACACGGCGGACTTTGCAGTGTGCGGCCAGCTCACCGGCCCGGGCAGCGCCGATCTTTGGACCGACTGCAACAGGCGCTCGACGATGAAAGCTGAAGTCACGTTCGACTAATACCCAAGCGTTTTCAAAAAAGGTGCCGCTGTGCAGAAGCGCCAAGGGCACTGCTGCGCCGCGATCCCTACAAACAAGACAGGAAACCGACATGACCATGCTCTACGCCCCCGATGAACACCAGGAAATCCGCGACGCCGTCCGCGCTCTGTGCAGTGAGTTTCCAGACGAATACCACCGCAAGATCGACGAACAGCGGGCCTACCCGGAGGCCTTTGTCGATGCACTGATCAGCGCGGGCTGGCTGTCGGCGATGATCCCGGAAGAATACGGCGGCTCGGGTCTGGGGTTGACTGAGGCGTCGGTGATCATGGAAGAGATCAACCGTTCTGGCGGTAACTCCGGCGCGGTCCATGGCCAGATGTACAACATGAGCACGCTGCTGCGTAACGGCAGCACCGCGCAGAAAGAAAAGTACCTGCCCAAGATTGCCGCCGGCGAGTTGCGCATCCAGTCGATGGCGGTCACCGAGCCAACCACGGGCACCGACACCACCAAGATCAAGACCAACGCGGTGAAGAAAGACGGCCGCTACGTGGTCAACGGGCAAAAAGTGTGGATCTCGCGGGTGCAGCACTCCGACCTGATGATTCTGCTCGCACGCACCACGCCGCTGACCGAGGTGAAGCGCAAGTCTGAAGGCATGTCGATTTTCATCGTCGACCTCAAAGACGCTATCGGCAAGGGCCTGACCGTGCAGCCAATCCCTAACATGGTCAATCACGAGACCAACGAGCTGTTCTTCGACAGCCTGGAGATCCCTGAGGAAAACCTGATTGGCGAGGAGGGCAAGGGTTTCAAATACATCCTCGACGGGCTTAATGCCGAGCGCACCTTGATCGCCGCTGAATGCATCGGCGACGGTTACTGGTTCATGGAACGCGCGGTCAAATACGCCAACGAACGCGTGGTGTTCGACCGTCCCATCGGGCAAAACCAAGGCGTGCAATTCCCGATTGCCGACGCCTTCATCGAGATCGAAGCCGCCAACCTGATGCGTTTCAAGGCCTGCCAGCTGTTCGACGCACATCAACCCTGTGGCGCCCAGGCCAACATGGCCAAGTACCTCGCCGCCAAAGCGTCGTGGGAAGCCGCCAACGTTTGCCTGCAAACCCACGGCGGGTTCGGCTTCGCCAATGAATACGACATTGAGCGCAAGTTCCGCGAGACCCGGCTGTACCAGGTCGCGCCGATCTCCACCAACCTGATCTATTCCTACGTCGCTGAGCACTTGCTCGGGCTGCCGCGTTCTTTCTGAGGACTCCATTATGGCTTCTACCCAACCGGTACTTGCGCTAGAAGGGATCACGGTGGTCTCGCTCGAACACGCCATCGCAGCACCTTTGGCCACGCGTCATCTGGCTGATCAGGGCGCTCGGGTGATCAAGGTCGAGCGTCCGGGCAGCGGCGATTTCGCCCGCGCCTATGACGCGCGCGTCGATGGCTTGGCCTCGCATTTTGTCTGGGTCAACCGCTCGAAAGAGAGCCTTGCGCTCGACCTGAAACAACCCGAGGCACAGGAGATTCTGATGAAGCTTCTGGCCGAAGCCGATGTATTGGTGCAGAACCTTGCGCCGGGCGCGGCTGCCCGATTGGGGCTTTCATACGAAGCACTGGCTGAGAAAAACCCGAAGCTGATCGTCTGTGACATTTCGGGATACGGCGAGGGCGGACCGTACACCGAGAAAAAGGCTTACGACTTGCTGATTCAGAGCGAAGCCGGCTTCCTGTCTATCACAGGTACACCGGAAGAACAGGTCAAGGCCGGTATTTCCATCGCCGACATTGCGGCGGGCATGTACGCCTACACCAATATCCTCGCGGCGCTGATCGAACGCGGCAAAACCGGTCGTGGCCGGCGCATCGAGATCGCGATGATTGATGCGATGGTCGAGTGGATGGGCTTCCCGATGTACTACGCCTACGAAGGGCAGGAGCCGCCGCGCCGTACCGGTGCTTCCCACGCGACGATTTACCCCTACGGGCCGTTCTGCGCCGGTGATGGCCGTACCGTCATGCTCGGCCTGCAGAACGAGCGAGAGTGGGCGGTGTTCTGCGACAAGTTACTGGGCGACGCCGCACTTGCCACGGATGCGCGGTTTGCCAGCAACGCGCTGCGCACCGCCAACCGCGAAGTCTTGAGCAATTTGATCGAGCAGAACTTCGCGAGCCTTAGCGCTGATGAAGTGATGACTCGCCTCGATGCCGCCGACATCGCCAATGCCAACGTCAGCACCATGAACGACATCTGGAACCATCCGCAACTCGCCGCGCGTCAGCGCTGGACCACCGTGAACACGCCCGCAGGCCCGATACCCGCCCTGCAACCACCGGGCATGGGCGGTGAGCATCCCGCGCGCATGGGGCCGGTGCCGGCACTCGGGGAACATACCGCGGCGATTCTTCGTGAACTGGGTTATGCCGACCGCGCCGATGAACTGCGCGACAGGAAGGTAGTGTGATGGCGATTCGACAATTGAATCTGGCTCGGGCGCGCACCTTTCTGTTCGTACCGGCGAACCGTCCGGAACGCATTGGCAAAGCGCTGGCCAGCGGCACCGACGTCGTTGTGGACGATATTGAGGACGCGGTGGCACCGGTCGACAAACCGACGGCGCGCCTGGCCCTGTTGGCCTGGCTGGATGAGCATCCCGATGAGCGTGTGACGGTGCGCATCAATGCCGCCGACACGCTGTGGCATGAGCATGATCTGGCGTCCTGCCGGCACACCGGCATCGCTGCCGTGATGCTGCCAAAAGCCGACAATGCGGCGCAGGTGCAGCACGCCCACCATGTCACCGGCAAACCGCAGTTGTGCATCATCGAGACCGTGCAAGGCATTGACGCCCTGGCGCATATCGCCAGTGCGCCGGGTTGCGCGCGGTTGATGTTCGGCAAGCTGGATCTGGCCGTCGAACTCGATCTGATCCCCGACGAATCAGACCCCGAAGAACTGGTGTTTCTGCCTTGGCGCGCCATGCTCGTGCTTGCGAGCAAAAGGGCGAGATTGCCTGCGCCGGTCGATGGCGTGTTCACCGCCATCGGTGATCAACCAGGTCTGGCCCGGTACGCCGCTCGTGCGCGGCGGCACGGGTTCACTGGCCAGTTATTGATTCATCCGAGCCAGGTCACGGAATCCGCTACGGCCTTCACGCCCTCGGCGCAGGACATTGAATGGGCGCAAGCCGTTTGCCAGCTCGGTGACGCGGCCGGCGGCGGGGTGGTGGTGCTCGACGGCCGGATGATCGATGCGCCGGTGATGGCGCGGGCGCGGAACATTCTTGCCTTGGCGGCGGAGTTTGGTCTCGCTACCTGAAGCGTCGTTCTTTTCTATTTCGGAACAACACTTCGGCCCATTCACAAATTCTTAAAAGCGGCCCAGCTCAATACTATCGAGGTGTGGCAACCGCAGCCGAGTTCGCCTTGCGCCGGGTAGTCCCACCGCAGGCCAAATGTTTCAAATGCAGGAGCATGACCCATGGAAAATAACGCAAACAAAAAACCGATGGCCATGAGTGGAGCCCGCAACGGAGTACGCAACGGGGCCGATTACATCGCCTCGCTGCAAGACGGTCGCTCCGTGTGGATTGATGGCGAGCGCATCAAGGACGTGACGGTGGATCGCCGTTTCCGTGGCGCGATTCAATCCATCGCTGATCTGTATGACATCCAGTGCGATCCCGCCCTGCAGGACAAGATGACCTTCGAATCACCGACCTCCGGTGCGCGCGTCGGTCGCTCGTTCATGTTGCCGCGTTCGGCTGACGATCTGCGTCTGCGCCGGGAAATGATGAAGACCTGGATGGACGCGGTCGGCGGCATGATGGGCCGCACACCGGACTTCCTTAACGTCATGGTCAGCGCGCACGCCTCTGCGCACGAACTGTTCGCTGCCGGCGGTGAGCAATTCGGTCAGAACATTCTCAAATACCATGAGTTCATCCGCGAAAACGACCTTGCGCTGACTCACTCGCTGGTGTCGCCGGACATCGACAAGCGCCTGCAAATGTTCGAGCAGCCGGGCGACATGGTCATGCGTGTGGTGCGCGAATCCGATGCCGGCATCTTCGTGTCCGGCGCGCGTTCGGTGGCCACCCTCGGCCCGTTGGCCAACGAAGTGCTGATCATGCCGGCGGCGGCGAAATTCCCGCTGGTGGCAGATGCTGAAGCCTACGCGGTGGGTTTCGCGGCACCTATCGATACCCCCGGGATGAGGATGATTTGCCGTCCTTCGTTGCCAGCGAAGGGCCGGTTCGCCAACGACCCGCTGACCGGACGCATGGACGAAATGGACGCCGTGCTGTGGTTCGAAGAGGCGTTTATCCCGTGGGAACGGGTGTTCATGTATCGCAGCATCAAAGCGGTTGAATCGGCGATGAAGTCGCCATCCGGCCCGCACGGTTCGCACCAGTCCGCCACGCGGTCGCTGGCGAAGATGGAGTTCCTGCTGGGCATCGCCTACAACCTGACTGAAGTGAACCACAGCCGTTTCCCCAACGTCATGGTGCAACTGTCGGAATTGGTCGCTTATGTCGAAACCCTGCGCGCGATGATTCGCGTCGCTGAAATCGACTGCGTGCCGGGCCCCGGTGGCACCGTTGTGCCGTACGAGCAGCCGCTGAATGTGGTGCGCGCGCAATACCCGGCGATGCATGCGCGGGCGCTGGAAATCCTCCAGTTGCTCGGTGCTGGCAACGTGGTGGTGGCGCCAACGGTCGAGGATCTCTACAGCGAAAACGGCCCGGCCATCGAACGTTATTGCGCCGGGGCGGATATCCCCGCCGAACGCAAAATGCAACTGTTGCGGCTGGCCTGGGACGCGTCCTGTTCGTCGTTCGCGGGGCGCCAGAACCTGTACGAAAAGTTTTTCTCGGGCGATCCATGGCGCAACGCGCAAATGCGTGGCGAACGCTATCCCGGTGCTCGTGAGGCGCAAGACCGTGTGTGGGCGTTCCTTGATCGCAATAGCGAATGGGATCAGCGCATCAACGGCCAATAAGCGAAACCTGCCGTAGCCTCAGCGATAACGATGCTGCGGCAAGCCAGCAAAATAATAATGTGCGGAGTTTTGTATGCCTCGTATCCAGCTGCCCACCCCCGACGAAGAACCCGAAGCCTTTGCGCTGCTGCGCGCCAAGCGTGGCCACGCGCCGAATGCGCAGATCTTTCGCACCCTGGCGACTTGCCCGGAGATTCTCGAGGTTTTCATTCCCATGGCCGACGCGGTGCGCAACGGCTGTGGCATCGATCCGAAACTGCGTGAGATGGCCATCGTCATGGCGTGCCAGACCATGGGCACCCATTACGAACACGATCCGCATTGGAATCGGGCCCTCAAGGAAGGCGTGCCAAAGGAACAGATGCAAGCGCTGTGGGACTTTGAAAAGAGCGCGCTGTTCTCCGATCTGGAGAAGGCCGTGCTGCGCCTGGCCCGGGACGCAACCCGCGCGCCGGCGCAGGTCAGCGACAAGGTCTGGGAAGACGTTTACTTGGGCCTGGGGCAAAAGCAGAGCGTGGCGCTGCTGTTCAATATTGGTTGGTACAACATGACCGGTCGGTTGACTGGCCCCCTCGAGTTGAGCAACGAGGCCGATTTCACTCGGCTCTGAAAAGACATCAGGAGAATTGACATGCCATTGCCAACACCGGTCTATTACCCACCGTTTAATATCACCCGCTCAAGTCACGCCGTCATCACTTCGCGTGACCTGGAAGCCAGTCGCGATTTTTACGAACAGGTCATTGGCCTGGTGCTGACCGAACGCGATGCCGACACCCTGTATTTCCGAGGCCTGGAAGAGGTTTGTCACCACAGTCTGGTGATCAAGCGCCACGACGGTGAGCACTCTGCTGAAGCCATCGGCTTCCGGGTGTACACCGAAGAAGAGCTGGACAAGGCCGCGCATTTCTATAAATCCAAAGGCCTGCCGGCCCGCTGGATCGAAGTGCCGCATCAGGGCCGCACGCTGCTGGTCAACGACCCGGCCGGCACCCCGGTGCAGCTTTGCGCCACGATGACCACGACGCCGCGCGTGTACACGCAATTTCAGGACTTCAAGGGTGGCGCGGCGATGCGCTTCGACCACTACCAGATTCAAGTGCCGAACGTGCAGGAGCAGACCGATTTCTACGCAGAGATGGGTTTCCGCATCTCCGAATACATGGCGCTGGACGAGAAGTTGATTGCGACTTTCATGTTCCGCAAACCGGGCACCCAGGACATCGTGTTTCTGGAAAACCCGGGGCCGCGTCTGCACCACTTTGCTTACACCGTATCTGACTCCCACAGCATCCTGCGCGCCTGCGATATCGCCGGCAATCTGGGCATGGGCGATGTCGTTGAGCGCGGCCCCGGTCGACACGGCCCGGCCGGCGTGTTGTTCGTGTACCTGCGCGATCCGGATGGCCATCGGGTCGAGTTGTTCTGTGATCACTATCTGTTGATCGATATCGAGGTCGAGCCTGTTGCGTGGGACGTGCGCAAGCCCGGCCTGGCGCTGCGTTGGGGCATGCCGCCGCAGGAATGCTGGTTTAACGAGACCACCGCGTTCAGCGGCATTGCGACCAAACAGCTCGATCACGAGCGCGGCCCGTTGGTCACCCTTGAGACGTATCTGGCGGACAAGGCCCGCGTCAGAGCCGCCAAATAGCGCAGCAGGGGCCACTTCGGTGGCCCTTCGCAGCGTGGCGGTTTCGATAACAAGAAGACTGGAGGCATTCACCATGACGACACACACAGCAACTCAAACAGATCCTTCCAAAGCCGGGCCGAGCTTCGACAGCCGTGCGCTGCGTGACGCTTTTGGCTCGTTTGCCACGGGCGTGACGATTGTCACCACGGCCGGGCCTGACGGCGTCGACATCGGTTTGACCGCGAACAGTTTTTCTTCGGTGTCGCTGGATCCGCCGATGGTGCTTTGGAGCCTGGCGCGCACCTCGTTGAACATGGATGCCTTCCGCAACAACGGGCATTTCGCCGTGCATATCCTCTCCGCAGACCAGGAAGCGTTGTCGTCGCGCTTTGCGAGTAAAGGCATTGACCGTTTCGAAGGACTTGTGCTGGATCGCGGCCCGGACGGCGTGCCGTTGTTGCCGGACTGCATGGCGCGTTTCACCTGCAAGCTCGCCTATCAGTACGAGGGCGGCGATCACGTCATTTTTGTCGGCGAGATTGTCGATTTCGGCCATTCGGCGCGCAAGCCACTGGTGTTCCATGGCGGCCGCTACGGCATGTTGCTGCCAAAGCAAGCCGTCGCCTCCGTTGAATCGGCAGATGAATTCAGCAACCTTTCTTCCGATGATCTGCTGTATCAGGTGTCGAATGCTTACTTGCGCACGCGCCAGAGCGTGATTGAAAAGCTTGAATCGCGGCAGTGGACGGCCGAGGAGTATGCGGTGTTGAGCATCATCGGTCGTGAAGACGGCTTGTGCATGCCGGAAATCGTTGCGCGCAGCGAGAAGGTGCGCGGTCAGGGCATTTCTGCTGCGATCGTGCAACAGCTCATCGCACGTGGCTTGTTGGAGGAGGTGGACGCCAGTGACGGCCGTATTGCCGTCAGGTTGACTGCCGATGGCCGTCACGCGGTGCTGGAGCTGATCGCCATCCGCAAGTCGAGCGAAGCCGATGTGCAGGGCAAGCTCGACCCGAGTGAGGTGCAATTACTCAAGCACCTTCTGGCCAGGCTCGACGCATGAAGATCGCACGCTACCAATCAGCCGCAGGACCCGAACGGCTCGGCATCGTCACTGTCGCTTCGGGTCGAGAATATCTTGTAGATGTCGCCAAAGCGGCTGCTGTTCGGGGTGGTCCCGCCACGCCAACATCGGTGATGGCTCTGATCGAAGGCGGCGCAACGGCGATGGACGCCACCCGAGAGTTGCTCCGCTGGGCGGCGGATCGTCAGGACCCGCGGTGGATGGATGACCCCAATACCGTAGGATGGCTGACGCCGGTGCCAGAGAAATCGATCTTCTGCGCCGGGCGTAATTTTGGCCGGCACAAGCTGGAGTCGATGAAGGGCAATGCCGACAACGCGAGCAAACTGCACAGCGATTTCCCGACCGGTTTCATCAAACTCGGGCGCACACTGGTGCCGCATAAAAGTCAGGTGAAGCAACCCGACGATGTGCTCGATTTCGACTACGAAGTCGAGATCGCGCTGGTCATCGGCAAGGCGATCGACGCGCGACGCGACATCGATCCGGCCAGCGCCATTTTCGGCTACACGATTTTCAATGACCTGTCGGCACGGGAATGGCAACTGCGCGAGATGCAGAACGGCATGATCATGCTCGGCAAGAACTTTCCGGGGTTTGGCCCGATCGGCCCCTACATTCTGACCGCCGACGAAGTCCCTGACCCCAAAGCCCTGGTGCTGTGGCTGAAGGTCAACGGCGAGTTGCGCCAGCACTCCGACTGTCGCGATCTGATTTTCGGTTTCGCCGAAATGGTCGCGTTCTGGTCCCGTTTCGGTCTGGTGCCCGGCGATTTGATCAGCACCGGTACGCCAGAAGGCGTGGCCTTGCACCACAAGCCCGATCCGCGTGAGTGGTACCTCAAACCGGGTGACCGGGTGGAGGCGGGCGTCGACGGTATCGGCGTCCTCGAAACGTTCATCGTCTAGTCACCGCGTTGCCACGCCGACCTCACAATAAGGAATATTTTATGAAGCTGTTTTTTTTGCCCGGCGCCTGCCAGATCGGCATCCATGCCTTGCTTGCTGAAATCGGCAAGCCGTTCGAGATCGAAAAAGCAGCGCGCGCGGGCACGCCAGAGTTCGAGGCGTATACGCAGATCAACCCCAAGGGCAAAGTCCCCGCACTGATTCGCGACGATGGTTCGCTGCTCACCGAATTCCCGGTGATCGCACTCTATCTCGCCCGGATGAACCCCGAGCGAGAGCTGATCCCGACGGACATCGAAGGCGAGATTCGTGTGCTGGAAATGACTGAATATTTGGTATCTACCGTGCACATGCAAGGCTACACTCGCGCTCGCCGGCCAGAGAAGTTTGCGCCGAGTGAAGCAGATCATGCGGCCGTGAAAGCGCAAGGTCTGAAGATATTCCAGGCCGGGCTCGACCGGGCAGAACGACAGATCAACGGCAAAGACTGGCTCTTCGAAAAAATGACCATCGCCGATTTCGCGCTCTTCTATCTGGAGCATTGGTGCGTGGTCAACGGCATCGGAAAGTTGGCGCAAAGTTGTCAGGCGCACCACGATCGTCTGTGGGCGAACGTTGAAATCCGTCGTGCGATCGAGTCCGAACTCATTACTTGATATTGAGCGCTCGACCATGGACATGCTGTTGAAGCTGAAGGCTTTCGTCGTCACCGCCGACACCGGTAACTTCTCAGCCGCTGCGCGCACCTTGTACACCTCACCCTCGGTCATCATGAAGCGGGTTGACGAGCTCGAATGGGATTTCAAAACCACCTTCTTCGATCGCTCGACCCGCCGTTTGACCCTGACTGACACCGGGCAAAGCTACCTGACTCACGCCCGGCAGTTGCTGCGCGCTTACAGCGACATGGCCAGTGGCGCGATCCTGAGCCCCGGCGCCATCGAAGGCCCGATCAGAATCAAAGCTCCGGCGGTGCTGATCCGCCAGGGCCTTGGCGATCTGTTTACCCGTTACCGTGCTGAGCATCCGATGGTGCAACTGGAGATTGTTGCGTCTGATCGGGGCGGTAATCCGGTGGAGGAGGGCTTCGATATCTCGGTCGGCATGGATCAGATGGCCTACTCGGATGTGGTCGAGCAGGTCATCCGGCCCTTTCCCCGGGTGATGTGTGCGGCGCCGGCGTACCTGGCGCGATGTGAAGCGCTGTTGCATCCTCGCGACCTGGTCGATCACCCCTGTCTGTCGTTTTCCCTTGCCGGTTCGATTTGGGCGTTCAATTCTCCAGAAGGCCGGATAGAAGTGGACGTGCGTCCGGTGCTCATCACCAATGATGAAGGCTATCTGTGCGCCGCCGCCCGCGATGGTCAGGGGATTGTGCAACTGGCCTTGCCGATCGTTGCCGATGCTCTGACAGCGGGAGAGTTGGTGCCGGTGCTGGAGCAATTTCCGCTGGTGGAGCGCTGGGTAAAAGTCATGGTGCCAACGGCGCGACTGGAACTGACGCGGGTGAAGCTGCTGTTCGACAAAATGGCGCTGCACCTGACTACCGACAACATCTAACGCGAACCCTGTGGTGAGGGGATTTATCCCAGCTGGTCTGCGACGCAGACCTGAACCCTGCGAATGCGGTTTCCCAAATAAATCGCGGGGTCTGATTTCGCGACTGCTTCGCAGCCGGACGGGGATAAATCCCCTCGCCACAATTTCTGCCATCCCTGCCATCCCTGCCATCCCTGCCAGATTCCGAACAGATTTCCTGCGTCTTTCCCTCTTGTATTCGCGCCTTTACGGCGCTCGCGGCCGTGCCTTTTTGTGCCTTCCCCTAACGAATCCGCGCCTTCATTGCACCATCAGTTTTCTGGCTGCGGTGTAGCGGGTTTTATCATTGTTCAGGCCGAAAAGGGCCTGCATATACTCGGGCCAACACAGAAACACCGTCAGGTCTGAGAACAATAAAACCATCTCAAACCCAGACTCTGTGTTGCCTGCACATGATTTGTCCGTGCATGAATTCAACCGGTACCACAACTTCATGGGAGGTTTTTCTTGTGGGTCGCTGTGACTGGCCAACGTTCATGTAATCGGGCAGATCAGCAACCGGAGTTCATGCGTCACACAATCCCTCTAGGTAGCAAAAATGCAAATAATAAAAATAAGATTTGCAGTGCCGCACGACGTTTTGTATCGCCAGAGTCTTCGCTCCATGCTGGTTGCCACCAGCCTGATGGCGGCAGGCTCGACGTTGGCCGCACCGATTGATGTGGGTAACCCTGACATCAAACTGCGCTGGGACAACACATTCAAATACTCTGCCGGGATGCGTCTCAAGGATCAGGACGACACGCTGACTCAAAACGTTCCTGCCACGCCTGGTGGCGGCAAGGGACCGTCGGCGCTCAACGCTGACGATGGTGACCGTAACTTCAAGAAAGGCCGGCTGATTTCCAACCGCCTCGATGTGTTGTCCGAGATGGATCTGGTCATTCACGACGATTACGGTCTGCGTGTGAGCGGTGCGGCTTGGTACGACGACGTTTATAACCAGAAAAACGATAACAACTCGCCTGCAACCAACAACTCGTTGTCGGTACCGAGTGACCATTTCACCCACGACACCCGCGATCTGCACGGTCGCCAGGCCGAGATTCTCGATGCCTTCGTGTTTGGTGGCACCGATGTCGGCGACGCACGAGTCAGTGGTCGATTGGGCCAACACACCGTACTGTGGGGCGAGAGCCTGTTCTTCGGTTCCAACGCCATCGCCGGCACCCAGTCTCCGGTGGATGCGGTCAAGGCCTCCTCGGTACCCGGTTCGACCACTAAAGAAATCATCCGGCCGGTGGGCCAGTTCTCGGGCCAGATCCAGTTCTCGCCAGCGCTGACCCTGATGGGTTACTACCAATACGATTGGGAGGCTACCCGCTTGCCAGCGGCTGGCAGTTATTTTTCGGGCAACGACTTCATCGGTGATGGTGGCGAGCGTATTCGTTTTGCGCCGGGTTTACCGGGCGTTGGCTTGTCGCGTGGTCAAGACATCAAGGCTAAGGATAACGGTCAGTTCGGTCTTGGTTTGCGCACACAGTTGGGCGACTGGGAGTTCGGTGCCTACGCGATCCGCTACCACGCCAAAACCCCAGTGGTGTATTCCCGTACTCAGCGCACTGCCGTTCCTGGTGCGGGATTCGGGACGTACCAATTGGTGTATCCCGAGGACATCAAGGCGTTCGGTGTCAGTGCCACCACGACCGTGGACACGGTTAACTTTGCCGGTGAGCTTTCCGTGCGTCGCGACACGCCGCTGACCAGCCTGCCGCAGGAAGCGGGTACGTCCGGGGCGGATAATAACAACCATGCGCTTTATGCCATCGGCAATTCGGCTCATGCCAACGTGTCGATGATCTGGAGCATGCCACGCAACTTCATGTCCGACGAACCCTCGTTAAGCATGGAAGTGGCCTACAACCAACTGACCAGTTGCACCAGCAATTGCAGTGCGATGGATCCTGGTCTGGATCGCCGTGCAGCCGCGGTGCGGGCCTTGTATGCCATACCTCAGCGTAATGTGTTGGACGGCCTGGATATCACGCCATCCTTCACGGTTGGCTACAACCATGGCAAGTCACCCGTGGTGATCATGGGCCCGAACAATGGCGGCGACATGACCTTCACGCTGGCCGGCAACTACCTGACGGTGTGGGATTTCACGATGGCGTACACCCATTACTACGGCGGCGAAAACACGGCCACGTATGCCTCGACCGACCCAAGCGTCAACGGTACGTACACCTTCGCGCAAACCTTGAAAGATCGTGATTTCGTCTCAGTCTCGCTGCGTCGCACCTTCTAAGGGAAAACAATAATGACTATTTTCAATCGCATGACCTTGCTGGCTCTGGCGTGCGCCGTGCTGACGGCGCCGGTTGTCCAGGCCGCTGTTTCGGCAGATGAAGCCGCCAAGCTGAAAACCACGCTGACGCCGCTGGGCGCCGAGCGTGCCGGTAACAAGGACGGGACGATTCCACCTTGGGAAGGGGGCTATCCGGTCGACAACGCGTACAACTCAGCGGCGATTCCGGATCTGTTTTCCAAGGATAAGCCGCTGCTGACCATCACCGCGCAGAATGCTGATCAGTACAAAGACAAGCTGACAGAGGGCACCCTGGGCCTTTTGAAGCAGTTCCCGAGCTTCAACGTTCAGGTGTTCCCGACCCGGCGCACCGCAGCGGCACCGCAGTGGGTTTACGACAACACCTTCGCTAACGCCACTCGGGCGACGATGGATCCGTCCGGCGAACTCGGTCCTTTCCCGAAAGGTGTCTACGGCGGCATCCCGTTCCCGATTCCGAAGAATGGTGAAGAAGCGATCTGGAACCACTTGCTGCGATGGACGACTCCCGGCTACCAGACAGCGCCCAGCCTCGCTCGCGTGACCCCGGAAGGCAAAGTAATTCCGGTCTCGCAGAACATCGCCAAGAGCTCGTTCCCTTACTACGACCCGAACAGCAACCTGGACAAATGGCACGCCGCAGGTTCCAACTTCAAGGTCGTTCGGGTTGACACATCCGGCCCGCCAATCCGTGCCGGTGAGATCCTGCTGCAACGCGTCAACATCAACGACATCGAGTCGAAAACCTGGGTCTACCTGACCGGCCAGCGTCGCGTCCGTCGTCTGCCGCTGACCTGCTGCGACGTACCGAGCCCGGTGGCGGGTGGCATCCTCAATTTCGACGAAGTCGAGGTCTATTCCTCGTCCATCGGACGTTACGACTGGAAGCTGGTCGGCAAAAAAGAAATGTACGTGCCGTACAACACCAACAGCTATCACCAGGCGCCGTCGCTCGACAAGCTGATGTCTGAAAAGACCGTCAACCCGGACTTCGTGCGTTTCGAGCAGCATCGGGTGTGGGTGGTGGAGGGCACGCTCAAGGCCGGTCAACGCCATGTGATTCCGCGCTTGCGCGTGTATCTGGATGAAGACACCTGGATCGCAGTCGCCGGCGAACGTTGGGATGCCCAGGGGCAACTGTGGAAGGTGACGTACAACTTGCCAACCGTGTTCCCGGCAGGTCCCGGCACCATCGTCGCCGGCTATATGTCGTACGACCTGATCGGCGGCGGCTACTTCGCCTCGGCCTATTTCCCGCGTGACAAACAAGTCGACCTGAAGGCCACGTTGCCAGACCGCATCTTCACGCCTGAGTCCCTGTCTGGAGAGGGCGTGCGCTAAAGACTGTATCTGGCTTGAACGATGAACCTGATGAGATGACCGGTATGAATAACAATAACAATGAAGGCGTCGACGTATCCCGTCGCGGGCTGTTGCTGGTGGGGTTGGGTCTGGGTTTGCAAGTGTTGTTGGCCCCGACTCTGGCCTCTACCACGGTAGCGTTCGCTTCGGCAGCCATGCCTGGGCTGCTCGGCCAACCGGCGACCATGACCCCACGAGCAGCACAGGCTGTGCTGACTCGCGTAGTGGTGGCCGGTGACCGCTTGGTGGCGGTGGGCGAACGCGGCATGGTGGTGCTGTCCGACGATGGCGGCCGACATTGGCGCCAGGCCCGCGTGCCGGTGAGTGTGACGCTGACATCAGCGAGTTTTGTCGATGCCCGTCAGGGCTGGATCGCTGGCCACAGTGGCGTTGTGTTGCATACCTCTGACGGTGGCGAGAACTGGTCCATTCAGACCGATGGAATCGCCCTGGCACAGGCCAGTCTCGTTCAGGCACAGGCGTTGCCCGATACCAATGCCGATCGCGAACACCGCGTCCAGCAGGCCCAGCGTCTGGTGGATGACGGTGCAGACAAACCACTGCTGTCGATCTGTTTTGCCGATGCGTTGCACGGGATGGTGGTGGGTGCCTTCGGCCTCGCCGCCAGCACCGATGATGGCGGCAAGACCTGGACGCCTTGCCGCGAACGTCTGGCCAATCCCATGAGCATGCATCTGTATACGATTGCCCATCACGCCAAGACCTGGGTGGTGGCGGGCGAGCAGGGCGTGCTGATGCGTAGCGACGACGATGGCGCAAGCTTCACGGCATTGGCGGCACCTTCCGAACGCACCCTGTTCACCGCAACGGCCACGCGGGGTGGGAGTTTTGTCTTCGCCGGGCTGTTGGGGGCTGCGTGCCGCATCGACTCGGGGAGTACAACCGTGAACGCTATCGAACTGGCAGCGCCGTTGACGATTCTGTCCAGCGTTGAACTGCGCGATGGCCGAGTGATGCTGTTGGCACAGGGCGGGCGAGTGCTTGGAAGTCACGACGGTGGTGTCCATTTTGCCGAACAGCAACTGCCGCGACGCTTGCCGCTGACCTCGCTGGTCGAAGCCGCAGACGGTGGGCTGGTGGCCACCAGCATGGGTGGAGTCTCCCGGCTTGGTTGACGACATCCACCTGCACGCTCACTCGACGCGCCTTATAAGAGTCCAATGACATGACCACAGTGAAACCTGCTGAGACCGGTGCTTGCCGGCTCGAAGACTTTGATCCGCGCTCGGGCAATGCGCTCGAACGCGCCGTGTTCAACCATCGCATCCTGGTGCTGTGTTTGTGCGTGCTGGTCACCGTCCTGTTGGGCTTCAGCGCGCTGAGCCTGAAGCTCAATGCCAGCTTCGAAAAGACCATTCCGACCGGCCACCCGTACATCACCAATTATCTGGAGCACAAAAAAGAGCTGACGGGCCTGGGTAACTCGGTGCGCATCGCGGTGGAGGCTCGCAAGGGCGACATCTACAACGCGCACTATCTGGAAACGCTGCGTCAGGTCAACGATGACGTGTTCATCCTGCAGGGCGTGGATCGCGCGTTCATGAAATCGCTGTGGACGCCGAACGTGCGCTGGACCGCGGTGACCGAAGACGGTCTGGACGGTGGTCAGGTGATCCCTGCGCACTACGACGGCTCGCCGGCGAAGATCGAAGAGTTGCGCATGAACGTGCAGCGCTCGGGCGAAATCGGCCAGTTGGTCGCGGTCAATGGCGGCTCGACGGTGATTCAAGTGCCGCTGCTGGAACATGACGCGGCCGGCAAACCGCTGGACTACGCGGCGCTGTCCAAGCAGCTGGAGCAATTGCGCGCCAAGTACAGCAGTGACGAGGTGGCCATTCACATCACCGGGTTTGCCAAGCTGTCCGGCGACCTCATGGATGGCATGCAGGAGGTGATCGGCTTCTTCTTCATCGCACTGATCATCTGCGCGGCAATGGTGTTCCTGTACAACCGCGATGCGATCAGCACCGCACTGGTGGTGATCACATCGGTAACCGGCGTGCTCTGGCAACTCGGGCTGCTGCCGTTGTTGGGTTACTCGCTGAACCCGTACTCGATGTTGGTGCCGTTTCTGATCTTCGCCATCGGCATCAGCCATGGCGCGCAGAAAATGAACGGCATCCTGCAGGACATCGGTCGTGGCACGCACCGCTATGTCGCAGCACGTTTCACCTTTCGCCGCCTGTTCCTTGCGGGCCTGACTGCTCTGTTGGCGGACGCCGTTGGCTTCGCGGTGCTGCTGATGATCGACATTCCGGTGATCCGCGAACTGGCCATCGCCGCCAGCCTCGGCGTGCTGGTGCTGGTGATTTCCAACCTGATCCTGCTGCCGGTGTTGTTGAGCTACGTCGGTGTCAGCCGTAAAGCCGCCGAACGCGCCGTGCGCCGGGAATCGGCGACCGCCGCCGGGGAGAGCAGTGCGTTCTTTATCTGGCTGGTGCGCTTTACCGAAGGCCGTCGTGCAACGGCAGCGATCGTCACGGCGGCGGTGCTCGCGGTGGTCGGCGTGGCCGTCGGCACGCAACTGAAGGTCGGCGATCTCGACCCTGGCGCTCCTGAGCTGCAAGCCGATTCGCGCTACAACCGCGACGTCAGCTACCTGACCACTAACTATGGCGCGAGCAATGATCTCTTCGCGATCATGGTCAAGACTTCCGAAGGCAACTGCAGCCAGTACGACGTGTTGCGTCGGGTCGACCAACTGGAATGGGCGTTGATGGATCTTCCCGGTGTCGAATCCACCCAGTCGATTGCGCGTCTGCAACGGCGCCTGATGGTCGGCATGAACGAGGGCAGTCCGCTGTGGTACGACCTGTCGAGCAATCAAAGCATGCTCAACACTATCACCGCCCGGGCACCGCGTGAGCTGTACAACGAAGAATGCAACCTGCTGACGGTGTACGCCTACCTGCGTGATCACCGCGCCGAGACCCTGCAGCAAGTGGTCGACCTGGTCGAAAGCTTCGCCGCCAAAAACAATGACAAGGACGCCACCTTCCTGTTGGCGGCCGGTTCCGCCGGGATCGACGCGACCACCAACATCGTGGTTCACAAGGCCTGGTACCAGATGTTGTTCATGGTGTACGGGGCCGTGGCGCTGCTGTGCTTTGTGACGTTCCGCTCATGGCGAGCGGTGCTGGTCGCGATGCTGCCGCTGATGCTCACCTCGATTCTCGCCGAAGCGTTGATGGTCGCGCTGGGCATGGGCGTCAAAGTGGCGACCTTGCCGGTGATCGCCCTTGGCGTCGGCATCGGCGTGGATTACGCGCTGTATGTGTTGAGCGTGACGCTTGCGCAAATGCGTGCCGGAGCCACGTTGAAACAAGCCTACGCCACGGCGCTGCAGTTCACTGGCCGGGTGGTATTGCTGACCGGTATCACGCTGGCGGCAGCGGTCGCGACCTGGCATTTCTCCAGCATCAAGTTCCAGGCCGATATGGGCCTGCTGCTTGCGTTCATGTTCTTGTGGAACATGCTTGGCGCTCTGGTACTGATCCCGGCACTGGCGCGCTTTCTCCTGCCCGGCGCACGCGTCGGCGCCGTCGTCGAGGTCACCGATCAAACACCGCCGCCAGCGATCTCAGCACCCTTATCCGCAACCAAACCCGAGAAGCCGGTATTCGAAAGATGCCTGCCGTAACCCATCAACCTGACTTTTCAAACCACCAACAATAAGGAAACACCATGGATCGCTATATCAATCGCCTGTTTCACGTGTGCATCACCGTTGCTGATATCGATGCTGCACTTGAGTTTTACTGCGGCGTGCTCGGCCTTGAGTCCATCGGCAAACTGCGACACGAAAGGGCACCCGGTGAAATCCTTGGTTTCCCGAACCAGATCATTGAAATCCATGCCGATCACCTCGTCGGCAAAGACAAGGACAACGCCACGGTTATCGACCTGATCGAATTCGTCGAGCCAAAAACCGTGGTCAACAAAAACACTTCTGCGCCGCTGAACCACGCTGGCATCAACCGTATGGCGTTTGGTGTAGACGACACCGATGCCATTCATGAGAAGCTCAAGGCACGCGGCGACATCGTTTTTCTCTGCGAGCCACAAGTGGTGATCGCGCCAACCGGCGGTAAATTCAAGATCCTCACGTTCAAAGATCCGTTCGACAACGTTCTGGAAGTGATTGAGTACTGCAAGTAATCCGTGTTTGTAGAATTTATTACTCGGAAAAAATCGGAGAATTTAAATGAGTGTCACACAAGACAAGTCCGAAATTATTGATGTCATCAACCTGTATGGCGTCGCGTTGGACGCTCACGCCTGGGACTTGCTGGACGAGGTGTTTACCGAGGATGCCCACGCTGATTTCGGGCCGGCCGGCGCCGTCTGGAAGTCGGTCGGTGCGCTGAAGTTCGCCTTCAAGGACTTTCACGAAACACTGACCAATCACATGCACACCATGACCGGTTCCTGCGTACACGTGGAGGGCGACACAGCCTACGCGCTGACCTACGGTGACTGGCTGCTGTCCCGTGATTCGGCAGTGGGTGGCCCTGACTGGGTTGGCCGTGGCTGGTACGACGATATTCTGGTGCGCACCGACAAAGGCTGGCGCATCAGCAATCGTGTGTGCCGGCTGATTTCCTGGACAGGCAACCCGAATGTGCCTGAACCCGCGTACGAACAGCATCCGGTGATGACCACCCACACGCTGCGCAGTCATCGCGAAGAAGGCAAGGTCCGGTTCTTCGAAGCCATCGCCAAAAAGTAATCAGTTAATAGCAACGACGGATCCACTTCCGATTGTTTGACGGAAGTGGTCTGGGGTTTCTATTGCCCGAAATTCCATTGTGGGGCTCTGGCGAAGAGCAACTTTTTATATTGGGAACTAATCATGAATGACCAGAGCGTTATCTGGACAGTGGGCATCAATTGCTCAGCGGAAGACGAAGACAAGTTCAATGTTTGGTACGACGACGTGCACGTACCGATGTTGATGCAGGGCGACTGCGTGAGAAAAGTCAGCCGCTTCAAACTGGCCGAGGAGACCTATCACGTCGGCGTAACCACCCAGCCGTGCCCGACGTACCTGACGATTTATGAATTCGACAGCCAGGAAAAATTCGAAGACTGGATGAAGAGTCCGTCGCGCATTGAAGCCGGTGAAGACAAGACAAAGACCTGGGGCGACAAGGTGTATGACGTTCAATGGGCAACGCGTTACGACCTCACTAACACCTGGAACGGCTAATTAAAGGGCGGTAAAAGTCATGAACGCACTGGTTAAAAAACTGCTTCACGTTTGCATCACCGTCCCCGACGTTGATCAGGCTCTCAAGTTCTACCGCGATGTACTGGGTTTTGTTTCGACCTTTGAAACCAGAACCGATGAAGCGGATGGCCCGCTGCTGGGTTTCGCCGAAGATGAGATCAGCATTTACGCCCATCACATCCTCACCGCAGGTGCCGATGCCAAGCACGCCACCGAAATCAACCTGATCGAGTACACCAAACCAGCAACGATCATCGGCGATGGCCCTTACGACTTGATGAATCAGGTCGGGATTACCCGTCTCGCACTGCTGGTTGAAAACACTCGCGAAGCCTTTGAAAAGATCAGCGCGTACGAAGGTGTCGAAGTGGTTTGCGCGCCCAAAGACATCATCATCCGCAAGCCTGGGCAAAACCTGACCATGACCTGGTTCAGCTTCAAAGACCCTTACGGCGTGTTCATCACCATTGCCGAACCACCAAAAGCTTAAGCAGCCCCGTTCAATATCGCGGTTCAGCTTGGGTCGGATCGCCTCATTCCAGTTCAGGAAAATCCAGGAGATAACATGCAGATCGATGTTCTGGTGGACGTAAAAACCACCATCGGTGAGGGCCCTGTATGGGATGTGCAGGAGCAGCGCCTGTACTGGATCGACGTGGTCGGCGGTCGCGTTTATCGCTGCACCGCTGACGGGCGCGAGGTGCGTACGTGGGAAATGCCCGACACCATCGGATCGATGGCGCTGCGTCGTAATGGCGGCGCCATTGTGGCGCTGGGTTCGGGGTTTCACTTCCTCGACTTCGACACGGGCGAGACACAGCTGATCGTCAATCCCGAGGCTGGCAAGCCGCATAACCGCTTGAACGATGGCAAGGTTGACGCGCGTGGGCGTTTCATCGTCGGCAGCATGGACACCCGCGAGGGCTTTGCCGATGGCACGCTGTTTCGTATCGACCCGGATCTGTCGGTGCATACGCTCGATTCAGGTTTCGCGATTTCCAACGGGCCATGCTGGAGCCCCGACGGTTCGACGTTCTATTTCTCCGATACTTTTTCCGGTGAAATCTGGGCGTATGACTATGACCTCGAAACCGGCGGCATTGCCAACCGTCGCACCTTCACCAAAGCAGGCTTTACCGAGGCGACAGCCACTGACGGCTCGACTGTCGATTCCGAAGGCTACCTTTGGAATGCTCAGGTCTACGCCGGAAAGTTGTGCCGCTTTGCGCCGGACGGCAGCCTCGATCGGGTCATCGAAATGCCGGTAAAGAAAGTCACCAGCGTCAACTTTGGCGGGCCTGACATGGACACGTTGTTTGTCACTTCGATGGCCAAGCCGCCGTTGCCACGCTATCCAGGTGACAACATGATGCGCGGGAGTCTTTTCGCCGTGCGTGGTTTAGGGGTGCAAGGGCTGCCAGAGCCGCGCTTTGGTGGCTAACCCTGACCTTGCCGCGCTACTCGATAGTGGCGCGCGGCGGGGCAACGACAACCTTTAACCTTTGGGGTAGACACCGTGCGAACCCATAAAAATCGCGTCGCAGTTGTTTCGGGCGCTGCCAAGGGCATTGGCCAGGAACTGGCGATTCAGCTGGCACAACGTGGCGCCGCTCTGGCACTGCTGGACATCGCCGATCTTTCGCAAACCCGCGAGCGGATTGAGGAGGCGGGCGGCCAAGCTATTGCCATTCATTGTGATGTCAGCCAGGAAGCCGACTGGATCGCTGCCGGCGAGGTCGTCAAAAACCACTATGGTCGCTGCGATATTCTGGTCAACAACGCCGGGATCTACCCCAATGTGCACTTTGATGAATTGGAATTCAAAACCTGGCGGCGCACTTTTGAGATCAATCTCGACAGTATGTTTTTGAGCGCAAAAGTCTTCGTGCCGATGATGCGTATTAATGGCTGGGGGCGCATCGTCAACGTCTCTTCGACATCGATTGTCACCAACGCTGTTGGCGTCAGTCATTACATGGCAAGCAAGATGGGCATCATTGGCTTCACCCGAGGACTGGCGAATGATCTGGGCAAGGACTTCATTACCGTCAATACGCTCGCGCCCGCACTGACCGCGACACCCGGCACCAGCCATATACCCGACGTCGTACGCGATAGCATTGTCAATTTACAGGCCTTCAAGAGAATGGCGGTGCCCAACGACATTGTCGGGCCAATGCTGTTTTTGACCAGCGAGGACGCACAGTTCGTGACGGGACAGGTGCTGGCTGTCGATGGCGGCATGATGAAAACCTGCTGAACCGTCATCTTTCGGTTCATGGACGATCGGCAAGCATAGTCTTGCCGTCGTCTCCCTCGTTAACCCCTTTTTTCGCCTGTCCGGAGCCTGTGATTTTGCGCCTGTTCATCGAGGTTGGATCAGGGCTGGCAAGCCATTCCCGATATGGATAGAGTACGAGCCACCTATAAATTGCTGGCGGTGATCAGCAAGCATAATAAGAGACGATTCCGCGCATGATGCTCCCCAAGCTGATGCACATCCGCATGTTTGTTGCCGTGTACGAGGAAGGCTCCTTCACCGTTGCTGCCAGCCGCGAAGGGCTGGGACAGTCCGGCGTGTCTGCGCATGTTCGGCAGTTGGAAAATCAATTGGGCGTGCGGCTGTTCGCCCGCGACCGCACGATTATTCCCACGCCCGCCGGGCATGCCTATTACCAGCAATGTGTGCAGTTGCTACGTCAGCACGAAAGCGCCTGCAACGCAGTCGGTCATCGCGCAGAGCCGTCGGACGGTTCGCTGCGTATAGGCATGATCCCGACCATGACGCGTTCGGTATTCAGCCGCGCACTGCTGGCTTTTGAAGCCGCTTACCCCAACGTTTCCGTGCACCTTACCGAAGGCGCAGGCAGCGTGATTGCGACCGCAGTGCGTCGTGGCATGCTGGATTTCGCCATCACGCAACGCATGTCTTACGACGGCGGTGGCGGGGCGGTCGGGCTGAGTACATCGTTGTTCACCAGAACACCGGCGTTTCTGGTGTCCTCACCTGACTCAGGCTTGCCGCACTGCGAACCGGTGCGTCTGAGCGACATCAAGGACTTGCACCTGGTGCTGCCGATCGGACGACGACCGCTGCTGGAGCAGTACCTGATCGATCACAAGGTGCAAGTCGTGCAGCGCCTCAACTGGTTCGAGTCCATGCTGGGCGCCATGGATCTGGTGCGCTCCAGCCACTGGGCGGCGATTATTTCTGGCCTGTTTATCGCCGACGATCTGCGGCGCAAGCGTTTTACGCTTAACCCGCTGGCCGATCCGATTCTCTGGGACGAAATGCTGCTGGTAGAGCCGGCGCGCAAACCCTTGTCGATGATTGCCCAGAACTTCATCGAGTTTTTGAAGAAGGCTACCGAAGACATCAACGCGATACCGATCCGTATCGCCCATGGCGAGCAGTCGTCAAACGCAGACTTCAAAGAGGTATCGCGCCATGAATGACTCGCTACCCGGTTTGCGGGAAATGCAAATGTTCGTGGCGGTGTACGAGACGCGATCATTCACGGCGGCGGCAGCACGTGAGTTCGCCACTCAGTCGGGCATATCCCAGCACATCAAACAGATCGAAGAAATGCTCGGCGTGCAGCTGTTTGACCGACTGAAAGGTGTAGAGCCTACCGCTGCGGGCACCTCCTTTTATCAGCATTGTCTGGAAGTGGTGGCGGCCAATTCCAGGGCACTGCGGTCGCTGGATACATTCGAGCAGGGCCTGCCCGGCGAAGTTCGCTTCGGGGTAACACCGACACTGGCGACCTATCAGCTCGCGCCGGCCTATTTGCGTCTGATGTCGCAGAATCCCAATGCCTCAATCGCGGTGATCGACGCCCCGAGTAACATGCTGATCGACATGGTGCGGGCCGGCGAACTCGACTTTGCGATCATCCCATCGATTTCGCAGCCACCGGCGGATCTGTCCACGACAGTATTTGCCGCCACACCTGCGTTTCTGGTCTCGTCAATCACCCATGACAGTGGCTTCGAGCATGGCGAACTGATTGAGCTCGACGAACTGACGGGGTTTAAGCTGCTGGCCCCTGACAGTCGCGAATATGCTCAGTGGATCGGATCACAACTGGAAGCTCTTTCGGGGCCGGGCCCCTGTTACCAGCTCGATGCGGTGCTGGCCACGCTCGACCTGATCAGGCAGAGCGAGTGGATGGCGATTCTTCCCGGCCTGCTATTCGTTCACGATTTCAGTGTTGAACCTGCAGAGCGGGACTTCAGGATCAACCCCTTTGCCGGTGCCGGCCTGACGCTGGAGCTGCTGTTAGTGCAGCCGACCGGGCCAAAGCCTTCAGCGCTGATGATGGCGGCGATCAGTGCAATCCAACAGGTGACCCAGGAGCACATTCAACTGCTCAGCCGTTTCCGGTTTGGTAACCAGCCGGCCGTTCGCAGGTTGCAATAATCGCGGCGTTTTGCGGGGGAGGGTGCAGAGGGGCATTGCCCCTCTGGTGTTCGTCGATCAAGCGTCTGCGAGTGATTTTTGCCCGATCGGGGTGCCCGAATAACCGGCCACCTTGCGCAATACCCGATCAGTGCCGTCACGCGGACTGCCGGAAGCGTCTGGATGATCGTCGAACCAGTTTCCCCTTGGATAGCGGTACATCAAATCGACCATGAGACGCCGCTCGGCAATCAGCCAAACACCGTCACGACGTTCAAATCGATCAAAATAGCGCGCCCATAATTTAACCGTATCGCCTTTCCAGTGATGACGCTCTGAAGCGGCGTGGTCAGCCTGCAGATAGGTTTCAACGAACGCAATCTCGGGGCCATCGAATTCGACCAGGCTATTTCCCAGGAAATGCTGAGTACGGTTAAACCGTGGCATTTCGTCAGTCAGGAACTGAAAAAACCCCTCGGCGCCGCCGACATGAAGGCTTTCTGGAAAGTGGATGTAGGCGTCTTTATGGAAAGCGCCACGCACCAGTGACATGTCAATCCGGTCAAGGCCACGGCAATAGCGCAGCAGGACATCGTGAATTTCGGTGCGCGCGGCAAGTTCTTCGAGCGTCATAGCTATCTCCTGTACTCATTTTTGTTAGAGGTGCAACGGTGCTTTCGCTGGAACAATCGGAAGCTGAATAAAACCCTGGCGATCCGGTCCGCTGTAGACCGTATTTCGCGCGCCGTCGTGGCAGGCGCTGTCATATCCGTGCCGAGGGCCGTGATCGACACCGTCGAAAGGCTGGATATCCACGCGCAGGCGGTAACCCTTGCGGATCAACGCTGTGTTGGGAATGATCTCGATTTCAACCATTACCACTTCATCGCTTTCGAGCGGTGCATGGTCGGCTTTAAGGTGCGTGTGCTTGACCGTGTACTCGGTGGTACGCGATGCATCCACTTGGCGATGCGACGCCTTCAACCAGCCCTTGGCCAAGGGATAGTTGGGTACGTTCATGCCCATTGTGGTCGGGCCGGCGTAGTCGACTTCCAGGCCGTTTTCATCGAGTACGCGCAGGCTCACGAAGATATCCATGTCCTCGCTGGTGGAAGACACCCACAGCCGCGCTTTGCCATACCCCGCGAACACCATGTCTTGCGTCACGGGATCACTGATGAACGAAATGCCGGTTTTCCATATTTCCAGTACTGAAGGGGGTTTGACGGGAAGAAAGCACGGCGGGATGCCCGTGCGCAGCGCCAAGGGAATTTGCGCGGAGTAATCGGCCTGCCCGCTGACGACCGGAGGGGTCAACGCCAGACGCAGAAAGTCGTCGCGGTGCTCGTCGCCTTGCCAGTCTGATGGCGTGGCATCGAAGAACCACTGCGGATAGTTCGTTCTTGCGATGGGCCATTCGTGCTCTTCCTGAATGTAGGAGGCGCCATTGCCACTTCGAATCTCAAGACGCACCGGAGGGGTGTCCATGATGCCGTTGTCGATGCCTTTCAACCAATGGTCAAAAAACGCCCGATGATCGCCGATGGCGGTTCGCGAATAAGCTTTGGTGAACCAGTCTTCCCAGAAGTCGATCTTCTTCGACGCCGTGTTCGTGGCCAGATAAGCCTCGCTGCTGCCGAGCTGATGGAAATGCGCCATGTGCGTTGTGCAGGCAATGGACCACAGCGGCACGTTCACTTTGCTCATGTCCGGGTTCATCAGAATCGTCGAGTGTGGGCCGAACGCCTTGGCGGTATCCGAATCCTTGAACGTGGCCTCCTTGAGCATGCCGATAAAGTCGACTGCATTTGGCTCACCACACACCGCAGCCAGTACGCCGGCCTTGTACCAGTGGCTGAAGAACTCCTCGTTGAGGATACCGCCGGTATAGGCAACCTCCTCGTACAGATCAACATCGGTGCCGATGGCGATCATTGCTTTCAGATGCTGCGGCTCAAGGCTTGCCGCTGCGTGCTGGCTCATCGCGTAGTACGACATACCCCACAGCCCGACATTACCGTTTGACCAGGGCTGTACTCCCGCCCAGTCAATCGCATCGCGAAAGGCTTCGGCCGTTTCTATGCCAAATGGCGCAAGTGTCCCCGGGTTTTTGCCTGAGCCAGGGCCATCCACACGCACCAGTACATAGTCATGCGGCACCCAATCCACCGAGTTGGCTGTTTCGTGATTCTCAAACACTTGCCCTTCGGGATTGCCGTGGAAATAGCGCTCCTCCATGTCCTCGTGGGCGACAAAGTCGGCGTCGTCGGTAATCGAGTGATGGTAGAACGCCCGGCCATAAGGGCCGCAGTTCATGATGACCGGGAAGCGGCCAGGCTTGGCCGGACGGAACACGTCCGCGTACACGTGCAGGCCGTTTTTCAGGGGAATCCTGACGTCCTTGAAACGCAGAATGCCGAGAATGTTTCGCCGGACTTCATTGCGTGCCGTCGCCGCATGGCAGAGCTGGCGCGGTGTGCGATTGGTAAAGACGCCGGCGGCCGAAAGCTCGGCGAACACCGATGCGATCAAAGGGTCCTGTTCAAACTCAAGCACCGGGTTCAACGCGAGGCCGGCAAAGGAAATATCGTGGCGGAAATTGAGGCGATACTGGCCGATAATTTCGTGTGCTGCCGGGTCGATGCAGATGCCGCTATCCAGATTTCCTTCGCGGTCGAGCGAGCAGAGGAAGCGGGCAATGTTTGTCAGCCCGGCATCGAGCAACTTGTTGATGTTGCCGTCCACGCGGCTGACGATGTCTGCCAGATTGAGGCGGGGTGCGCCGAGTGCGGAACCGATCGGTGTGTTACCCACCAGAAAGGCAACCCGCTCGCCCTTGCGGTAGTGGAATTCACCGTGTTCGTTCGTCAGCCCGCTGAAGGTAGAAGTCTGATATCTGAGGCCGGCAACCGGACCGGAAAACACACCGGTTTGCAACTTGCGGACATTGTGTCCGCTATCGCCAGCAGGCAGCGCCGTGGCGTGAGTAAAAGTCTGCAGGGTATCGCTCATGAAGAGGTCCTCTTGTAGTGCAGATCTTGGTTTTGCGCAGTGCAGCGGCGCGAGTGTAAGTCTGATTTTCGATTAACTCAACACGTGTTGAGTTTTTATGTATAGCATGTATCTCGACATAACGAACACAGAAAAATGACCACGCACAGGGAAATATCGGCGCCATGAAAACCACTGAAGAACCCACCACAGCTGATGCCCGTGAAATCAAAACCGGGCGGCGTCCTGGCTCGGGAAATAGCCGCCAAGCGGTGCTTGAAGCGGCACGTGCGCGTTTCGCCAGCGACGGTTTCGGTGCGACCACGATGCGCCGCGTGGCCGCCGATGCCAGCGTTGACGTGTCTATGGTCATGCAGTTTTTCCGCTCTAAGGACGAGCTGTTTGCAGCGGTGATGAATATTCCGGAATCAGCTCTGGAGAAGCTCAGCGCTGTTTTTGCCGGCACCGACAAGCAACTTGGAGAGCGCGTGGTTCGCGCGTTTCTACAGGCGTGGGAGGGCTCACCAGAGGAGTCGGAGCCGCTGATGGCGATGCTCAGAAATGCGATGGTCAACGAGCAGGCGCGTCATCAACTGCGCGACTACATTGAGTCGCGGTTGATCGCAGGCGCAGGCGAATCGCTTGGGCAAGACGCGCGCCTGCGCGCAGGCCTGGCGTTGTCCATGCTGGTGGGAATAGTGACCGGACGACAAATCATCGGCGTGCCGATTCTTGCCGCTACCGATCGGGAGACCTTGGTGGGGTTGGTCGCCCCGGCGATTCAGCACACGCTGCTGCCACCCCGAAAGTGCGCAAGCGCCACTGACTGATGGGGGGCATGGTTTTCACCTCATTACGGCAGATGGACTATGCCCACATTCAAGGCTACAACGCTTGACCGGTCAGGGAACGATCGGCAGTTGCAGGAAGCTCGGGTACTCCGGCCCAGTGTAAATGCGGTTCACGGCATCGACGTGATAGCTTTTGTCATAGGCACGAACCGGTACGCCGGCCGGCGCATAGGGCTGGATATCCACCAGCAGACGGCAGCCTTTGCGGATCATCGCGGTGCTCGGGTTGAGACCGATTTCGACCGGCACAATGTATCCTTGCTGAAGTGGTGCGCAGTCTTTCTCCAAGTGAGTGTGCACCGGCCAATACTCGGTAGTGCGTTCGGTGTCCAGCGTTCGGCGGGACACTTTCAGTAAGCCATGCCCAACCGGGTGGATGTGCACCGGATCCACCGGCAGCACCACGGATTCGTAGCGAATTTCGCGATCCTGCTCATCGAGAACCCGAAGCGAGACAAACACGTCCATATCCTCGCTGGTGGACTCCACCCACAGACCGACCTTCATGTAGCCGGCGAGAGTCATGTCTTCGCTCATCGGCTCGCTGACAAACGAGACACCTGTCGACCAGCGTGGCGTGCCGTCACTGGAGCCCGCCGGCGCGAGAGTTGGCGTGCCCAGATCAAGGTGCGCGTCATATTCGGCGCGGCTTTGAGCGGTTGGCAGCGATTCGGTAATGCGCAGCACGTTGAGACGACGACCGTCGTTTTGCCAGTCTGAAGGGCGAGCATCGAGGTACCAGCGACGGTATTCGGTACGCGCAATCGGCCACTCGTTTTCATGCAAGACAAAATGGGCACCACCGCCGGTTCGCACCTGCACCCGCACTGGCGCTTCGTCCATCACGCCGTTGTCGATGCCCTTGAGCCAGTAATCGAAATAGCGCATGTGTTCGGCGATTGATTTGTTGCTGTAGGAGTCCGGGAACCAGGCATCGGCAAAATCGAATTTGCGCGCTTTAGCAGCGGTGGAACGGATGTAGGTTTCGCTGCTGCCGAGTTGGTGAATGATCGCACCGACTTGTGGGCCGACGATCCACACCGGGGCGGTGGCTTTGCTCATGTCCGGCCGCATGAAGATGCTGCCGCGCGGGCCGTAGGCGTTGATGTCATTGAACGGCGTCGCCAGCACGCGGGCCATCCAGTCGGTTTCCGGACGCTCGCCACAGTGGTTGTTGCCTGACCAGATCTTCCACCACCAGTTCCAAAAGCCTGAGCCGAAGATGCCGCCGCCGTACAGGGCTTCGTTATAGATATCCGCGTCGGTGCCTTGCGCGATCATCGCCTTGAGGTGCGAAGGTTGAAGGCTGGCGACACTGTGCTGGGACATCGCCAAGTACGACATTCCCCACAACCCGACGTTGCCGTTGGACCAATGCTGAGTGCCTGCCCATTCGATGGCGTCGTAATAATCTTCGGCTTCCTGAACGCTGAAGGGCGCTTGCAGTCCTGGGCTTTTGCACACACCACGCGCGTCAACGCGGATACACACATAGCCTTCCGGCACCCACACCGAGGTGTCGACGGTCTCATGGTTTTCGTATTGGGCGCCGTCCGGGTTGCCGGAGAAATAACGATCCTCCATTTGCTCCTTGCGCAGGACGTCGGCCTCGTTACATATACAGTCGTGGTAAAAGCTCTTGCCGTAAAAGCCCTTGCTCATGACGATCGGGTATTCGCCTGGCTCGGCAGGACGGAAGACGTCGGCGCAAACGTACGAGCCGTCGCGCAACGGAATGCGCACATCGGTCATCTTGATGATGCCGCGGATATTGCGGCGTAATGCGTTACGGCTGGTGGCTGCATCGCACAGTGTGCGCGGTGTTTTGTCGGTGAACACACCGGGCGTGGCGTTGAGTGTTTCGAGAATCTGCAGCAGCGTCGGATCGTTGGCAAAATCGACCACGCCGCCTTGGCCCATCGGCATCACCGGTGGACTGAAATTGATCGGTGTGACGCCAATCAGCTCGTGCACAACCGGCGCAATTTTTACGCCTGACTCGATGCTGCCTTGCTGATCCAGGGTATGCACGAAACGAGCGAGGTTGGTGACCGAAGGATCGAGCAATTTGTCGATCTTGCCGTCGACTCGATTGGCCAGTTGCGCGAGATTCAGGCGTGGTGCGGCCGGTATGGCGCCCAACACGATCCCGCCGACCCGGAAGCTGATGGCCTCGCCGACGCGGTAGTGAAATTCGCCATTCTCCGAGGTCACGCCGGATAGCGTGGGTGTCTGGTATTTGAGTCCGACGATAGGGCCGGCAAAAATACCTGTCAACACGGGGCTCAACGCAGGTGCAGGAGACAGACTCATGCTGGATTCCTTATTGTTCTTGATTATGGGATCGATTCCAGTAAGGTACGGCGGACGAGAAAATAATTCAACACTCGTTGATATGGACGATGTTTCGTAATAATTTGGATATGACTATGAAGAAAGAAACCACTCCTGCGCCGCGTCGTGGGCGTCGACCAGGCCCCAACAGCACGCGGCATCTGGTGCTCGAAGCGGCACGTGCGCGTTTCGCCAGCGACGGTTTTGCCGCCACGACTATCCGTCTGATCGCGGCTGACGCAGGGGTCGATGTGGCTCAAGTGATGCAGTTTTTCCGCTCCAAGGACGAACTCTTCGCGGCGGTTATGGCAATCCCGGCTTCTGCTCTGGAGCGGTTCGACGCGCTCTATGAAGGCCCGGACGAACACTTGGGCGAGCGGGTAGTGCGCGCGTTTCTCACCGCGTGGGAGGGCATCCCGGAAGAGTCGGAACCGTTGATGGCCACGCTGCGTGGTGCCTTCGTCAATGATCAGGCACGCGATCAGCTACGCGCTTTCATTCAATCGCGATTGCTCGGTGGTACTCACGAGCATCTGGAGCCTGAAGCAAAGCTGCGATCCGGTCTCGCGGCGTCGTTGCTGGTCGGCATGGTGGTCAGCCGACGCATCATCGGTGTGCCGATGATGGTGGCCGTAGAACATGAAGAACTGGTGAGGATTATCGGTCCAGCCATTCAGAAGATTTTGGTACCCGAAATCTGATCGATTAAGTGCGGCGGGAAGCGCCACAACGATCGGCCCATGCATTGGAAGAGGAGGGAACATATGGCCAAATTTTCTGCCGCCAGCTTCAAAACCGTCCACCTCGGAATATTGCTTGGGCTGACGGCCACGCTGAAAGATCGGTTGCTGGATCGACACCTGATGCCGCTGGGCATCACCGCCGCGCAACTCAAAGTGCTGAGGATTGTGGGGCGCGGCGATGACACGGCGGTCGCGTTATGCCGGCACCTATCCATCCACAGTGCTTCGATGACGCGAATGCTCGATCGTCTAGAACGTAAAGGACTCATCGCGCGTAGTCAGGACGGGCACGATCGACGTCAGGTGCGTCTGAAGTTGACCGATAAAGGCGAAACATTGAGATCAATGTTCCCGCCGATGGAGGCCGCCGCCATGAATGAATTCACGGAGTGCCTCTCGACTGAGGAGCTGAAGTGCCTCGAGAGTCTGTTGGGAAAAATGCTCTCAGACGTTCCGCAGTAGCGTGATCACCAACGCAACGTGATCCGCTACCGAGGTAACGCCTTGGCTCAAACGCTTAAAACTGCTCCGCCGGCATCCTGAACAACGCGCCACTGCCCGCTCGGATGCACTGTTCCAGGCTATCAATCCGTGGCAGCAGACGCGTGAAGAAGAACTCCGCCGTCGCCAGTTTGGCTTGATAGAACGCCGCGCCGCTGTCGGGATTGTTCTGCGCCGTGTGGGCCATACGCGACCATATGTAGGCGTATGCCACATAACCAAAGACTTGCAGGTATTCCACGCAAGCACTGCCAACCAGATTGGCATCAAGGCTGGCTTTGTCCAGCAACCAGAGGCTGAGGTCATTCAGCCGTTCGGCGGCGGCGGCCAGTTCGATGCGGTATGGGGCGTCTTTTTGCTGGGTGAACTGTGCAATCTCATCAGTGAACAGTCGCAGGCTGACGCCACCGTTGCCAACGACTTTGCGCCCCAACAGATCCAGCGCCTGGATGCCATTGGTACCCTCGTAAATCTGCGCGATGCGCACGTCTCGAACCAGCTGCTCCTGCCCCCATTCGCGAATGTAGCCGTGGCCGCCAAATACCTGCTGACCGGTCACGCAGCTCTCTAATCCGCTGTCGGTAAAAAACGCTTTGGCCACGGGTGTCAGCAGGGCTACCAGCGCAGCGGCGCGTTGTTGTTCTTCGGTTTCCTCGGCAAATTTCGCTAGATCAAGTTGCTGGCCGACGTAGCAGGCAAACGCGCGTCCACCCTCGGTCATGGCTTTCATGCTGAGCAACATTCGACGCACGTCCGGGTGAACGATGATCGGATCGGCAGCCTTGTCCGCCGCGACTGGTCCGCTGGGTGCGCGACTTTGCAGCCGATCAAGCGCATAGGCGCGGGCATTCTGGTACGAGGCTTCTGCGCAACCGAGGCCCTGAATGCCAATGGATAATCGCTCGTAATTCATCATGGTGAACATGGCGGCGAGACCTTTGTTTTCCTCGCCGATCAACCAGCCACCGGCACCGTCAAAGTTCATCACGCACGTTGCAGACGCCTTGATTCCCATCTTGTGCTCGATGGAGCCACAGCTGACGGCATTGTGGTCCCCTAGCGATCCGTCATCGTTGACCAGCCGCTTGGGCACCAAAAACAGAGAGATCCCTTTTGCCCCTGACGGCGCGCCCGGCACTTTGGCCAATACCAGATGAACGATGTTTTCAGTCAGGTCCTGCTCACCACCGGTGATGAAAATCTTGCTGCCGCTGATGCGATAACTGCCGTCCGCTTGCACCTGCGCAGTCGTGCGGATCAGCCCTAAGTCTGTACCGGCGTGCGCTTCGGTCAGGCACATCGAACCGGCCCAGCGCCCCTCGTACATCGGCGGCAGATATTGGTTTTTCAGTTCTTCGCTGGCATGCGCATCGATCGCCAGGCAGGCGCCGGAGCTCAACGCTGAATAGAGCGCGAAACTGCAATTGGCGCCGTAAAGCATCTCCTCGAAACACACCGCGAGCATTTTTGGCATACCCATGCCGCCAAACGCTGGATTACCGCCAAGCCCGACCCAGCCACCTTCGGCATAAGTTGCGTAGGCCTCTTTGAATCCAGCAGGTGTTTGCACCTTGCCTTCGCGCCATTGCGCGCCTTCTTCATCGCCGCTGCGATTGAGCGGGGCGATCAGGCCGCCGGTCACTTTTTCGGCCTCTTCGAGAATTGCATCAGCGGTAGCGGCGTCGATCTGCTGCGCCAGTGCAGGCAAGCGAGCCCATATCGCAGGCGCCAAGAAAACCTCGTGAAGCAAAAAACGCATATCGGTGAGCGGGGCGTTGAATTGGGGCATTGCACAACCTCTTTTGTTATTGGTCATGGCTGAAGGCGGCCATGAACGGTTGGATAACGTGCTTTACAGCGTTTTGAAATGTAGTGATTCGGGCGTTGAAAATGCTGCAAAAGAAAACAATTGAATACTGTCTCATTTTTGTAGAGGATATCAATAACACGTTGACGGCGCTTCTTCGCTGGACGTGGGAACCCCAAAACAAGATAAAAACAGGTGAGAACATGACTTCGCTCCAACGCAGCGACCTACCCGGTAATGCCTCCGACACCTTTGGAAATAGCGCTAGCCTGTTGGCTCATGCGCGTTCGCTGGTGCCTGCACTGAAAGAACGCAGCAAAGAAACTGCCGGTCTCGGACGCCTGCCGGAACTAACGCTCGCTGACTTGGATGCAGGTGGATTGCTGGGCATGACCATTCCGCGTCGTTACGGCGGCAGTCAGGTTTCGGTGCGGACGTTTCTTGATGTGGTCGCCGAAATCGGTCGTGGTGACGCATCGGTGGCGTGGGTCACGGCGCTGACCAACATTACCAACTGGTGTGCCGCGTCGTTCTTTGGCGAGGAGGCCGCAAAAGAGGTGTTCTGCGGCGCCAAACCGGCTCGGGTTGTCGGTGTTCTATCGCCACGTAAAGCCGTCGTACGCAAAGTCGAGGGCGGTTATCTGATCGAAGAGGGCGTGTGGGGCTTCAATTCCGGCGTCTACCACGCGACGTGGGACATGCTCGGTATTCCCTTGGTCGATGAGCACGGTAAAGTGCTGGACCAAGGCGCGGCGCTGATTCCGATCGAGCAGGTGCAGATCCTCAATGACTGGAACGTCATTGGTTCAGTGGCAGCGGCAGTTCCAGCGTGTCAGTCAGCAATGTGTTTGTGCCGGACTCGCGCATTGCGTCGGTCAGCCAGGCCATCGAAGGCAATTACCAGTCGACGCATCTGGAAGGCGAGTCGGCGTATCGCGCGGCGTGCATGCCGATGCTGGCGATCATTCTGGCCTTCCCTGCATTGGGCCTCGGCGTCGCGGCACTGGAAACATTCCTCGAAACGCTGCCACGTCGCGGCATCCAGTATTCCTGGTACAGCAAGCAGGCCGACGCGCCCGTCACCCATCTGGTGGTCGGCGAAGCCTCGGCGAAAATCGACGCGGCGCGGGTCATTCTTGAGCGCCACGCCGACACCATTGATGCCAGCGCCGCATCGGGCGTCTACATGGATTACCTCGAACGCGCCAAGGTACGCCGCGATGTCGGCTACGCCGAAACCTTGATCTGGCAAGCCGTCGACATGCTCGCGTCGGCCTCGGGTGGCTCGTTGGCCTCGGCCAATAACCCGATGACCAAAATCTGGCAAGACGCGCGGGTGGCCTCTTTGCACGGCATCGTCAACCCCTCTCTGAATTTCGAAACCTACGGCCGGCTTCTCTGCGGCAATACCGCCGGCACGCCGTTTATCTAAGCGCGCAACGCTGCGTATTCACCGGGAGACGACCATGCAAGCCAAAGCAATAGACGCGCGGGTTTTTCGCCGCGTGATGGGCAAATTCGCCACCGGCGTGACCGTGATCACCTTCATCCACGAAGGGCAATTCAGCGGCATGACGGCCAACGCCTTTATGTCTCTGTCGGTCGATCCGCCGATGGTTTTGATCGCTGTGCGCAATCAGGCGCGATTCGCTGGCGCGATCAAACCCGGCGATGCGTTCGGCATCTGTTTTCTGCGGGAAGAACACGAAGCGCTGAGCAGTCACTTCGGCGGTAGGCCTGTGGCGGATCTGCCGGTGGACTATCGCCAACTGGGCGACGCCCCGGTATTGGCCGGTGCTTTGGTGCAACTCGCGGTGCGCGCCAACGCGGTTCACGAGGGTGGCGATCACCTGATCTATACCGCCGATGTACAAGCCGTGGAAGAGTCGGACGGTCGTCCGTTGCTGTTCTATTCCGGCTCTTACAAGCAACTCCATGCTCTCGACCCTGCGACCTGCTGGTTCGATCTGGGCTAGCTGACAACTCCATCTCAACAATTACAAAAGGAGCACGCCATGATTGCTGTACGTGATATCGCCTATGTTCGTTACCAGGTCGAAGATCTTGACGCTCAAGAACAGTTTTTGCGCGATTTCGGACTGCTGCCGCACGTTCGAACTGCCGACACTTTGCAGATGGCAACTTATAAGGGTGGTTACCCGGCCTACATCGCACAACGCGGCCCGAAAAAAGCGCTGGGCATAGGTTTTCAAATCGCCAGTTTTGATGATTTGAAACGCGTTGCCACTCACTTCAACAGCGACATCTGTGAAAACACCGAACTCGGCACTGGCTGGGTGCTGACGCTACAAGACCCAGATGGCCTGCGCGTGGATTTGCTTCACGCCGGCGACGTGATTGCGCCACAGACTGCACGGCCGCCGCTGTTGCTGAACAACGCTGAACAACGCCCGCGCCTCGGCAAAACAAATCGCATCGACATCCAGCCTTCGCACGTCATGCGCCTTGGCCATGTGGTGTTGAAGACGGTCAATTTCGCGGCGATGTTCAGTTTCTATCAGGACCTGTTGGGCTTCCGTGTGTCCGACAGCTACTTCGCCGAAGCCCCGGAAAACACCGTCGCAACCTTTATGCACTGCGGGCTGGGGGACGAGTTCACCGACCACCACACCGTTGCGTTGATCAACATGGGCGCCGAAGAACCGGCGTTCGACCACTGCGCATTCGAAGTGCTGGATTGGGACGATGTGGCTTGCGGAAGCCAGTTCCTCACGCAAAAACAATACAACCACTCTTGGGGCATTGGCCGGCATGTGCAGGGCAGCCAGATCTTCGATTACTGGCTGGACCCGGCCGGCAACAAGATTGAGCACTGGACGGACGGTGATCTGGTCAACGACACGACCCCGGTCACCCATGAGCCGCTGAGCCTCGACGGTCTCTCGCAATGGGCACCGCCGCTGTCGCCTGAATTCCTCGCCTGACCCGCTGACCTCTCCAAAAAAACCTACAAGGAAATCCCCATGGCTGCCAAAGCGTCGAAAATTATCATCACCTGCGCCATCACTGGCTCTGTTCACACGCCGTCGATGTCGCCGTTCCTGCCGATTACGCCCGATCAAATTGCCCGCGCCTCGATTGAAGCGGCAGAGGCGGGCGCATCGGTTGTCCACCTGCATGCCCGTGACCCAGAGACCGGAATTCCGAGCCAGGATCCGAATCTGTTCGAGCAGTTTCTGCCACAGATCAAACAAGAGTCGGACGTCGTAATCAACCTCACGACCGGTGGCTCGCCGGCCATGACCATCGAAGAACGGCTGCAACCGGTCATGCGTTTCAAGCCCGAAGTCGCTTCGTTGAACATGGGCTCGATGAACTTCGGCACCTATGAACTGCTGCAGCGCTTCAAAGAGTTCAAACATGACTGGGAACAGCCGTTCCTGGAGGCCAGCGACGAGCGCATCTTCCGCAACACCTTCAAGGACATTGCGCACATTCTCGGCACCTGCGCGCAGAACGACACGCGCTTCGAAATCGAATGCTACGACATCGGCCACCTCTACACGGCAGCGCATTTTCGTGACCGCCAATTGGTCAAAGACCCGCTGTTCATTCAGTCGGTGTTCGGTATCCGTGGCGGCATCGGTGCGCACCCGGAAGATGTCATGCACATGAAGCGCACCGCTGACCGCCTGTTTGGTGACACTTACAACTGGTCGGTGTTGGGCGCGGGCGCTCATCAAACGCGCATTGTCACGCAGTCTCTGTTGATGGGCGGGCACGTACGTGTGGGCCTCGAAGACAACCTCTGGGCCGCTAAAGGCCGACTGGCGCAAAGCAATGCCGAGCAGGTTGCAGCGATAAAATCGGTGATCGAATCGCTGGGCTTCAGCGTGGCTACCCCGGATGAGGCGCGTGAGATCATGGGCTTGAAAGGGCGTGACAACGTCGCGTTTTAACGCTGGGTCATTGCCTGTCACAAACCCCGTCAGCCGCAGCGGCGGGGTTCTAAAGCCCGGTTTCTGTCTGGTGACAGTTGAATCGGGTATGCTTGGCCCCATTGAAAAAGTCACCTCTCGGTCACCCCAATGAATGAAATAGCAGCGCCTTCACCGCGATCGCCAAAGCGCTCAAAAACCGCTGCCCCCTCGCCAGAAAAAGTCGCTGATGATGCTGTGCCGACGACGGAAGTCAAAAAGCCGCGCATCAATGAGAAAGCCCGACTGCGCACGCGCAACAAACTCTTGCGTGCGGCGCGCACCGTCATGGCCGGCAAGGGCATCGAAGCAACGACGATCAACGACATCACCGAAGAGGCCGAGCTGTCCTTCGGTTCGTTCTACAACTACTTCTCCAGCAAGGAAGAAATCGCCCGCGCGGTGTTTATCGACGACGCGCAGTTGCTGGTCGAAGCGTTTGAAGCTGCTGTCACTCCGACCACCGGCATCGCCGAGATCGTCGGCACCAATTTCCGTCTCTGCGTACACCGTGGAATTTGCGACCCGATCTGGGGCTGGTTTCTGGTGTACTCGATTTACAGCATCAACGACATGCTGGCGATCATGGGTAAACCCTTGGCGCGTGACATCAGGATCGGCAACGAGTCCAACGACTTTGACGTTGTGGATGTCGATGCCACAGTGGACTGCATTATTGGCGGCATGCTGTTTCTACTACGTCAGGTTTTGACCGGGACTCGTCCTGTGTCTGCCGTTGAAAGCGCAGTGCAATACGTGCTTCGAGGCCTGGGTGTGAGCCACGAAGAAGCTGCGCGCATCGTTCAGCTCGATCTGAGCAACGTTCTCTAAATCATTTTCGATCCTGCATCTGTGGCGAGGGAGCTCGCTCACTTTGGACTGCGCAGCAGGCCTTTCTTATAAGGAAAGGGCCGCTACGCGCCCCAGCGGGAGCAAGCTCCCTCGCCACATTTTATTTTCCAATTGCCGATCTTTACTCATCTATCCATGACAGTACCGGTCAGTCACAAGTAAAGCTGATGCCATCAACAAGCACATGTGATTTCCCAAGTCCCGGCTGAAACGAGACTATTCGATAAGCGCTCGTTATATGAGCGCGAAGTTCCCGTTTTAGTGACAGAGGCCCATGGATGGCTTCAAGTTCTGATTAATAAATCCAAAAAAATAAATGTTTGTCTTTGAAGACATCCTTATCACAAAAATAATAGGGGAGTTGTATGAAGAATTTGGCGTATTGCTGCGCGGCCGGTGCAGCCTTGACGTGCTATGCGAGTCTGGGCTTGGCAGCAGATGGACAAACCAGTGACGCCGAGTGGGCGAAAATCAACTCACTGACATGGCAAGCCCAAGGCTTGACGACCCGGTTCCCGCCGTTACAGGACTCTATTCTGGCGGACAGCGGCAGTTGGCGCAGTGAATTGGCTAAACACAATATCGGCATCGAGCCACGTATTGTGATTAACGGCATCACAGACTTTAATCAGAACAACAATAAACCCAAAGACAGTTATGTCGGGCAGGGCGGCGATTTAATGGCCGGCACCTACTTTATTGACTTTGTTTATGGTCTGGACGACTTGGGGCTGCCGAACTCCAAGATCATGGCGTGCGTAAACTCGACCAACTCTTCTGTTGCAGGCAACCCACCGAACAACACGGCGGTCGCCTGCCTGAGTTACTTTCAAACTTTTCTCGACAAGAAAGTTGAGTTGAAGGCAGGTTTCGAGCCGAACTTGTATACCTATGTCGGTTTATTCACCGGTGGTGACGCGACGCTGACCAATACCCTCGGTTCGGTGATCCCGGTAGAGGCCGGTTTGAGTGATCCGGTAACCACGCCGCCGATGGTCAACCTGGCCTATAAGGGCGAGGATGGTTTCTATGCGCGCGGTGGCGTGCAGCGCAGCGTTTCGCCGAATGGGCGGGTGTATGAAGTCGAGAACAACGGCATCGGTCTGGATGCTTCGATGGAAGACGCCAAAGTTCTTTACGTCAGTGAAGTGGGTATAGATCGCAAACCTACACCCGGCGGTAACCGGCTGTGGGTTCGTGCGGGCGGTGTCTCGAACCCGACCAAATATAAAGCCTTTGAAGGTGGCGAAGAATCCAACAAAGCCTACTGGGCATTGGCGGACTACCAAGTCACTCAGCCCGACAAGAGCATTCCGGTTCATGGTCTCTATGTAGGTGCATCGGCGATGTACGCGCCTTCCGATGTCAACCTGTACACCCAGAACTATGAGGCGCGCATGTACTACTATGGCCCGTTCAAGTCGCGTCCTTTGGACAAGGTTTCCTTTGTCGTAGGCAAAAACGTGTTCAGTCAGGAAGCCCAGGATACGTTGGCCGCCCGCAGAATCGACACTGCCTCTACGCAATTGAGTGCTACGGCGGCATATGCGATGCACGTTACCCGCGGCGTCTATCTGTCTTCAGCCGTGGGGTACACCAAAGATCCTTCGTTTACTGCCGATATCAACCACGCGCTGACGTTCAAGTTGGGATTGTTGTTCAACTTCTAAGCCGTATTACAGTCGCAAAAAAAGCCGTCGAAAGACGGCTTTTTCATTGGCTGGAATATCAGATTTTCCGACCCGCATCCTTGAACAGGTCCCGGATAAAACTATGTCCGGGATCAGAGTCATTGCGGTCCAGCCACACCAGCGACTCTTCCAGCGGTCTGATTTCAATCGGGCACTCCATGATTTTCAGATTCAGCGCGTGGGCCATGGCTTGTGCCATTCGGCGATGAATAGTCGCAACCAGCGGTGTGCCAGGCAGCATCATGATCAGGCTGGAAAAGCTTGGCGCCTTGGTGACGATGCGCGGTTCGATGCCGGCACGCAGCCAGCCGCGATCAATCAAAGTGCGCCAATCGCTGCCAAACGACACCTGGCCATGCGGCGCACCAATGTACTGTTCCAGCGTGATGTCATTGGTCGCGTCGAAATGCGCAGGGTCGACTACACAGACAAAGTCATCACGGAACAAGCCTTCGATCCGAAAGTGTTCGCTGGGTTTGTAGACCTTGTGGTTGTCCCAGTCGATCAGACCCACGCAAAAGTCCAGATCGCCACGCTCCAGACGGTTGTAACTGTCGGCATCCAGACGCTCAACATGGATCACTGTATGCGGTGCGGATTGCAGCAGCAGACGCAGCACGCTCGGCATCAGCACCATTGCCGCGTAATCCGTCATTGCCACTTTGAAGTGTCGTTGCTCGGTTTTCGGGTCGAACTTCGGTCGAACTTGCAGTGCCGTTTGAATGCTCGATAACGAGGTTTTCACCGGTTCCATCAACGCTGTTGCCAGAGGTGTCAGTTCGAAATTGCGACCGACACGCACCAAAAGTTCATCATCGAAATGTTCGCGCAAGCGGCGCAGTGAAGCACTCATCGCTTGCTGCGTGACGAAGAGCCTTTCGGCCGCCCGGGTGACGTTGCGTTCGGTAAGAAAAGCATCGAGGGAGCGCAGGAGATTCAAATCGAAATGTTGAAATTGCATGTGAAGTTCCGCCATTACAGAGTTCGATTATTTTTATTGGATGTTGCTGAGCCGTGAGGCGGCCCGAACCAATCGATAGCGAGCGTTTCGGGTTTTCGGAGGGGGGCTGCGACGAGGTAGGGATTTATTGCTGCGTCAATTCCTGGTACGTCGTTTCAGTGAACGTCGGGAACATTTTCGCCAGTCCTCTTGGCGGCGGATCGTTGAGCGCCGCTTTCACTTCATCGAGGGTTTTATGTTGCGCCACCAGTTGTTCGATCTCGGCTCGACGCGACATCGCGATTTGCAGGCGCTCTTGCAGATCCGCGCGCTTGAGCGGCTGACCATGGCCTGACACATAAACCTGCGCATTCAGTGCAATCAGCGCTTGCATGGTTTTGATCCAGCCGAGGGATGAACCGTGCTTGTTGAGGTGGATGCCAGGGTATTGGCTGAAGTCCGGGGCGAGGATATCGCCGGTGAATACAACATCTTGCGCCGGCAGGTAGATGATCAAATCACTGTCAGTATGCGCGGGAGCCAAGTGCATCAGTTGCAGCGTCACGCCGTCGACGACAATGGTCTCGCTGTCTTTAACGGTTTTTGTGGGCAAGTAGTCCTTTAACTCTGCCGGCGTGGTCGTGGTATTCATCAACGGGTTTTGCAGGGCTTCCTGCATTTCCGGCCCGGTGTTTTCCTGCGCGATGATCTCCAGGCCACGCGGATAAGCCGGCAAGCCGTTGACGTGGTCTGGATCGCTGTGGGTGAGGATGATGGTGCTCACGGGTTTGGGCGTGATTTGCGCAATGGCCTTCAGGACTTTCTTCGCTGCTGGAGCGAACATCTGCGCGTCGACGAGGATGACACTCGAGTTCGCCACGATAATCCCGCTATTGGCCATGCCACCGCTGACGTAATAAATGCCCTCACTGACGGGATGAACCGTGATGGGCGCTACCGTCGCATACATGGTCAGTAACTTGGCAAGAACGGGCGGAGAGGGCCTCGGCATGAAAAAGGCCACACCAGCCAGGACGGCTACTACAACAACTACGCCTACTGCTGTTTTACGAAACATCGTACTCACTCCGCCACATAAAATTACCGCCACTGTCCTCGTGCAGACCTGTTGGCTTAATGGCTCTTGTAGATTTCCAGCGCTTCTTTGAAGGCTGCCACCGGATCGGTTTTGCTCACCGGCGCACGGTTGATGCCCTGGCTGCCAATGATCGAGTTACGCAGTACGCCGACACCGGCTATTTCCACTTCACAGATGTCGCCTTCCTGCATCCACAGTTGCGGTTTACGGAACAAACCCACGCCTGCGGCAGAGCCGGTAACGATGACATCACCCGGTTGCAGCTCGGTAAATTCGGAAATGTAGCTGATGATCTGCGGGAAATTGTAGATCAGGTCCGCGTAGGGCATTTCCTGCACCACGTTGCCGTTCAAGCGCGTAGTAAGCGTCAACGTCGTCGGGTCGGTGATTTCATCGGCAGTGACCATCCACGGGCCGAACGCGCCGGATTTAGGAAAGTTTTTACCTGCGGTGAACATTGGCGAGTGGCATTGATAATCACGCAACGAACCGTCGTTGTAGCAGGCGTAACCGGCGACATGACTGAGGGCGTCGGCCTCACTGATGTGCCGGCCAAGTTTGCCGATGATAATTGCGATTTCGCCTTCGAAGTCGTATAGCGGGCTGTTGTTAGGCTTTTCCATCGGTGTGGCATGGCCGACGTGCGAACGGGCGGTTCGAGTGAAAATGTACGGCTTTGGCGGCACATGTTCATGCCCACTGAACTGCGCTACTTCCGCACAATGCGAGTGAGTGTTCATGCCCATGCAGAAAATTGCGCCCGGGTTGGTGATCACCGGCAGCAGACTGACCTGACTCAACGTGTAGTCGACCTGACTCGGCAGGGTAAGGTTGTCGAGGCAGGCCAGGCCATGTTCTAACAGAGCTTTCAGGCTAGCCACTTCCGGAAGGCGCGAGCTGAGATCGATGATGCCATCGGCACGTACCAGACCAAAACGTTCACGACCTTCTACGAGATACGAAGCAAGTTTCATGTTGATTCCTACGCATTGAATTTTGATGTGTTGAATTGTTCGGTAATGGGCTCATCGTCACGGGCGCGGATGTGCCACGACGGGCTGCGCTGCGTTGTCCTTTGACTTGGGCATGGACAGCAGGATCAAACCGGCAAGAATCGGCGCAGCCGCAAAGAACAGCGACACCTGGCCACGAGAAAACCCAGAAGCGAACATCCAGCCAGCCAGTGCAGGACCGACAACGCTGGACACGCGGCCGACGCCAAGAATGAAGCCGATGCCAGTCACACGGGTATGGGGAGGGAAGGCCGAAGCCATGGTCGCGTAAAACACTCCGGTAGCGCCGGAGATGCAGAAGCCGGCGAGGGCGGCCACCAGAATCAACGTCGTCAGCACCGGCGGGGTGAAGCCAAACACGCCGACGAAGATACCGAAGCCAATCATCCCGAAAGAAGCCACCCGACCGGCGCCTACGCGAGTTGCCAGCGCGCCGAGTACGACCGCACCGATCATCCCAAGGGCATGACTGACAGCCGAAACACGGCTGCCTGTGGCCGGAGGAAAACCGGCATCAGCGATGAACTGAGGCATCCAGTTGAGCAAGAAATACATCGTCGTCGACGCGAGCATGAAAATCAGCGTCAGACGCACGGTGACACCAATGATTTCCGGGCCAAACAACGCTTTGTAGGAAGGTCGTTGCGATTCTCGTTTCTCAGGCAGTTCGCTCAGCGGAGGGTGCTTTAGATGCGCAAGCACACGGTTGACGCGAGCCAGCGCGTTGGCTGGACGACGGGTGAGCAGATACGCTGGGGATTCAGGCAAAACCCAAATGACAATCGGCACCACAATTGCGCCGGCGACAGCGCCGGAGATGTACACCGCGTGCCAGCCAAAGTGCGTCAGCAGCGGTGCCGCGATCAAGCCGCCCAGAATCGAGCCGAAAGTAAAACCAACGGTTGTGATCGCGACAGCGAAGGCCCGACGACGGCTGTTACAGAACTCTGCGGAAATCGACATCGTCAGGGGCACCATCACGCCGATGCCCATTCCGGTGATTACCCGGCACGCCGCCAGGGTCTGGATATTTTCGCAAAAAGCCGAGAGCAGCGAGCCGCCGATCATCAGCGCGAGACCACCAAACACCAATGGTCGACGCCCCCATACATCTGCGAGCGGCGACAGCGCCAAAGCACCGATTGCCATGCCAACCAGGCCGCTGGAAAGCAGCATCCCCAGCGCAGCTTTATCGATGTTCCAGGCCACGCTCAACGCCGGCGCGGTGAACGCGGTCGCCAATACGTCGTAACCGTCGAGTGCAGCCAGCAATACGGATAGGCACAGCACCAGAATCTGGGCGCGGCTCATGGGCATTTCGTCAATCGAGGGCAGCAGACCGGCCCCCTTGGTTATGATTGTCATCGCACGCTTCCTGTTGAGCCTGGGCCTTTCAGATTCGGCGATGCCGGACGCCTGAAAGGCTGGCTGTTTATTGTTGTTGGTGTCGAACAGCGTCATTGCCGGCTAGCGGGTGCAGCATCAAGCGGGTTGCAATGCCCTTGCCTCAGCAAGCCAGGCTTTGCCTTCGGCATACAGTTGATGGGTCGCTTCGGTGTTGTCGACGTATTGCCCGGGCTGAACGGCGAAACCGGTTTTGTTCAGCATGAAGCCCAGGTATTTGTATGCCGGGTCGAACTGGCTGGTGTCCATCCACAGGCTTTTGAACCAGAACACCAGCGATGGCTCGATGCTGTCGAGGCGGTCTTTCTGATAGATGCAGTAGCGGCGGGAGATCTTCCAGTTGCCGTTGTCCTTGACGATGAAGTCGTAGAACAGCGCCTCTGACGTCAGATCCAGACCGGGGCTGGCGACTTCCGAGCGGGCCATGATCGATGCCGGCGTGATCGCGATGGCACGGTCAGCGCTGACGTCGATGATCGAAGGTTTCATCACGTGCATGGTTTTCACCGGGCTCTTCGACATGCCTTTCGAGCCTTCGACAAAGCCCTGAATCGAACCGATGTACCAGGTTAGATGGATGGTCCCGTCATCGACGAACGTCGAGCGCAATTCGTCCCACATTTTATGGTCGCGAAAGAACCCCCAGTTCAACAGCAACTGGCTGATCTCGGTGATGTCCTGCGCGTTTGCCTTGTTCTTGTTGGTCATGGAAAAAACGCTTCCGGTCGGGTGGAAAATGAGTTGAGAAAAACGTTTTCTCAGGTTGTGCGGGGTTACTCAGTAAGGTTGCGAAATAGCCGTCAAGGCAGCCATCATCACCGCGCCGTTTTCGGTGGGAGGCGCTTTCCTTTGTTCCAGTTGCGAGAGCTTGACGCTGCTGTCGACGACGGTTTTTACCCGCTCGAAACGGCGTTGCATGAACGCATCGAGTGCTTCTGGCAATGAGGTGGCGGTTGCAATGCACTGGCCCAGCACTACTGCGTCTTCGAGCGCCATGCCGGCGCCCATACCCAAATGCGCGGTGGTTGCGTGGGCGGCGTCACCGATCAACAGGGTGCGACCGCGATGCCATTGATCCGGGACGAGAATCCAGTCGAACGGGCGCCCGATCAGTGCGGAGTCTGACTTGAGACGCTCTTGAAGGTGCTTGATCGGTGCCGCTGAAATCGAATCCAGCAAGCGTGTAAAGAGCCCGAGCACATCGGCGTCGCTCAGCCATGTGCGCTCGGGAATCGTCAGCACGGCCGGGACATACGTCAGGTTTTGATGCGGCAGATGGTAGAAGCCTACTTTGCCGACATCGCTTGTGTACCAGCCTTCGCCCTCGATGGCCGGGCCAGGAACCATCCAGCGAATGCTGATCTGGCCCGAGTACTCAGGCTCGCCAATCTCGGGGAAAACCATTTTGCGGGTGTGAGAGTGGATACCGTCAGCTCCGATCACCAGATCGAATGCGCGAGTTTCACCATCGGAAAAAGTCACCAGCGCTGAATCGCCACTGTCGTCGATGGCAGTGATCGTCAGGCCTTTGCGAATGCTGCACAGCGAGTTTGCGGTGTTTTCCAGAATCTGCGCAAACGCAGGACGGAATACGGCAACGCCATCCTTCGAACCTGGCCATTCTGGTCTGCGAGGTGCCGCGCGGAGCAGTTGCCCGTCAGCGGCGTAGAGCGAGGCAGCAGTCGAATCAGCAGCGAAAGTTCTGCCGGTGTCGCAGCACTCTTGGTACACCCCAAGTTCAAACAGGGCTTCGGCCGCACGACCGGACAAGGCCATCGAGGCGCCGTCAGGCTTGCCGTGGAGTTCGACCACTTCGCAATGCACACCGAGGCGGGACAAGGCGATCGCCGCCGACAGTCCCGCAACTCCACCACCTACAATTAGCGCTTTCGAAATACAGGCCATTTTTCGACATTCTCATCTGGGTCAGACTGTTGTTGTAAGAAGCACCTCTGTCTTGAGGTTGCGCCGGTTCTGCGTGGACATATCCACGGTCTTCTGCCCGGTGAGCAAAGTCGCGAGAACCGGCACTACGGTGGAAACTGTAGAGCGCGGCTGATCTTGTCGAAAGATGGCAAAACACTTAGGGTGTTACCTGAAAGGTATATACCCCAGCAGCCTTTCTCTTTTGCCTCGGGAGGCTGTCACGCGATGAAAATGCACCACTTTCGCAACGTCGTAGCGGTCGTTGAACGCGGCAGCCTGCGCGCCGCCGCACGGAGTCTGGGCCTCGCTCAGCCGGTCGTGTCGCGAAGCCTTAAGGAACTGGAAGAGGAGTTGGGCGTAACCCTGTTCGAGCGAGGCAGGTTAGGAATGGTGCCGACCAAGGCGGGCGAATTGTTCGTGCGGCGTGCCAAAGCGATACAGGCCGAGTACCAGCGCACTCTTGATGAGCTGGATCAACATCGTGGCGTTGATAAAGGTTCTATCGTTGTCGCCTGCTCAGGCGCAGCGTTGATGGGACTGTTGCCCCTGACCCTGGATCGTTTTCGCCGGCGCTTTCCCGGTGTCCGCGTAAAGGTGATTGAAGGCACCTATCCCATGCTGGAGGCCGATATCCGCGATGGCTTGATCGATCTTTATTTCGGCCCCGTGACCAAACCGCAGCAGCACACCAACATGAGCATCAAACCGTTGATGATTAACCGCCGAATCATCGTCGGCCGGCGCGGTCATCCCTTGCAGCATGCAACCACGCTGGAAGAGCTGATTGACGCCGAATGGCTGACCACCCCGGTTGCGGAAAACATCGACGATGAAGTGCTCAGCGTTTTCAAACTCGCCGGGCTGCCATCGCCCAATATCGTCATGCAGGCCACCTCGAGCATGAGCGTGACCAGCATTGTTTCCTCATCCGATCTGCTTGCGCCGTTGCCGGAACAATGGCTCGGGTTTATCAATTCGACCAATTTGCTGAGCCGAATCATGGTAACGGGCATCCCCGATGCACCGCCCATTTGCTCGGTTTACCACACAGAATTGCCCTTGACCCCGGCCGCGCAGTTTCTCCACGACATGGCCGAGCAGGCAGCACTGGATAACAACGAAAAACTGTAGATTCTGCGGCAGCAGGCGCACGTATACCTTTTAGGTAACACCCTGCAGATTTTGCCGTCTTTCGAAGAAATCAGCCCGACCTTAATGTTCAAGCCTGTATTCACAGACGCCGAACATTAAGAGGGATGAAATCTTGAACGAAACGCTTAGCGATCAAGCCATTGATCAACTTTTTTTAACCGCTCGGTCACACAACGGCTGGCTGGAAAAGCCCGTTGATGATGGGTTGCTCAAGCGTCTTTACGAAGTGCTCAGGCAAGGCCCGACCGCCAACAACTGCAACCCTGCGCGGTTTCTCTTTGTGCAGTCGGAGGAGGGCAAGCAACGTATGCTTCCGGCACTCAAGGGTGCTAATGGCGAGAAAGTTCTGGCGGCGCCAGTGACGGTGATTATCGCCATCGATACGCAATTTATTGAGTTTCTTCCCCAGTTGTTCTCTGCGTACGACCTGGCAGCCATGCTGCGCGATGATCCTGCAGCAGCCGCTACGATAGCTTTTCGTAACGGCAGCTTGCAGGGCGCTTACCTGATATTGGCCGCGCGGGCGCTAGGATTGGATTGCGGCCCCATGTCCGGTTTCGATAGCGCCAGGCTTGATCATGAATTCTTCCCGGACGGTCGCTGGAAAAGCAATTTTCTCTGCAGTCTTGGCTATGGCGACAGAGAGAAAGTTCGTCCTAAAGGACCGCGTTTGAGCTTTGAGCAAAGCTGCGTTTTGGTTTAGCTGAAATAGCCCTCAGGCTGGAGCGGAGTTTGAGCATATCCCATGGCGCTACTGGGCCAATCCTTCCAGGGCAATGCCCATCGTGGAAGAGGGGCGGCCGGCGCAGTGCTGGCCGGGTGCGAACGCCCGACGGTGGAACGCGTGTGCCAGGAATTGGGCCGCGGTAGCATGAGCGAGGTTGGTCATTTGATAATCGCCTCGGAACGGGATTGTCATCTCGCATTTGGCCGAGACACTCTCGAAACGTTTTCCCGTCATGTCGTAAAGGTGATGGCCCACGTGATAAAGCCGGCGATAAATGTCGTGCAGGTCAGGGCGAACAGGAAAAGACCGTCGATAACCTTTTCCAACAAGTGATTGCGGTTCAACTGTCGGGTGCGCAAGGCCCAGTAGGAAAGCAGGGTAGTAATCAAGTAAAAGATGGCGTTGATTGCGAGCAAGTCATCGCCAATCGTGCCCTCTTTTCGTAACGTCGTGACGACTTGAAAAATCCCGATAACCGTAATGCATACGCCCACCATGGCGGCTGACGCGGTAAAGATATGAACGCAGATGTCTTCATTTAAACCGACAGGGGTTTTTGGTTCGCTCATGGCTTTTTCCCTCGCTGGGGTTGGAAACCGACGAAAAAACAACGTGGCCGGTCCCTGTGGCCATTACTGATCAATCAAGTCGATGCATCTGCCTGCGCAGTAACGATTTGCCGTTCAATATCCCTTTCGTCCATCCCCCGATCTAGTGCTGCGCGACTACCCGTGCCTCGCTGCCGGCGCCTTCGACATACACGCTCATGCCTTTTGCCAACGATGGATTGATCGGTTGAGTCACCGAGACCAATACACCGCTGTTGGTTCTGACGATGATCTGTTGGGCATCGAGGGGCTGATCGTATTTGCGTTTTTCCGCGTAATTGCCGCCTGCTGCACCGGCGAGTGCGCCAGCGAGCATTGCCACATCGCGGCCGGTGCCATGCCCGATCAGACTGCCGAGCCCGAGCCCGCCGATACCTCCCAATATCGCGCCGACACCGCTGTCGTGGTTGGTCTGCATCTGGGTCTGGGTGATCTGCTCGATTTTCCCCGAGCGAATTTCCATTTCACCGCCGCCGCCGCTTGAGGCACCGACTGCAACACAGGCGCCAAGCGCCAGACCCAACAGCGTAATCGACAGCCAGGAAACGATGGTTTTCATGTTCAGACTCCAGCATTCAGGGGAAGTGAATCAGGCAAAAGCACCCCTTCACGTTAGTCGAAAAAGGCTGGAGCGGAGTTTGAGCGTATCGCGTGGCGCTACTGGGCCAATCCTTCCAGCGCAATGCCCATCGTCGAAGAGGGACTGCGGACGGTCTGGCGCGCAGACGAAACCGGCTGAGTCTGGCTGCGATAACTCTGCGGACTGGTACCCAGCTGCTTTTGAAAGACCCGCCGCATGCGTTCCTCACGACCAAAACCGACGGTTTCGGCAATTCGCTTGATCGGTTCTCGGGTGGTTTTCAGTAGTTGGCTGGCGGCTTCAAGGCGCAAGTTCTCCACGGCTTGCGCGGGTGTTTCGCCGGTAGCGGCAAGATACGCACGAGCAAAGTGACGTGGGCTCATACCGAATTGCTCGGCCAGCCGTTCGACTCGCAAATCACCGTTGAGATTCCCGGCAATCCACGCATGCAGGCGCGCAATGCGCACGTCCGGATCGGTGCGCAAGGACTTGGACTGGGCGTTAAGCGAAGCACTGAGTTGCGGTTGTTCTGCGCTGCGCCACAGAAACACGGTGAAGTAACGCGCCAGTGCCAACGCCGCGTGGGCGCCGAGGTCCTGCTCGACCAGGCCAAGCGCCAGATCAATTCCTGCCGTGGCACCGCCGCAAGTCCAGAGGTTGTCGTCATGCAGATAGAGCGTATCGGTTTGGCATAACACCGCCGGGTAGCGCGCCTGTAATTCCTCGGCAAACTTCCAGTGAGTCACGACTTTTCGACCATCGAGCAGGCCGGCGGCGGCAAGCGCAAACGTGCCCGTGCCAATCGAGCAAAGCCGGCGGATCTGCGCGGCGCGTCCGCGCAACCAGTCACAGGCGTGCTCATCGGCTTCGAGGGCTGCCATCCCCGGCCCGCCCGCGACAATCAGCGTATCGATTACGGATGCCATCTGGTCGATCTGCTCAAGCGAACAGGTGGTCACGGTGATGCCCGAGATCGACATGACCTGACCACCTTGCGGCGAGGCGACCAGCAAGCGATAAGGCGGATTCGCGCTGAAGGAACCCGCCAAAACCCGTGGTATCGCGGCAAACACCTCAAGCGGTCCGGCCGCATTGAGCAGCAACAGATCATCGAACGCCAGCACTACAACCGTCCGCGGAAGCGGCGGCGAAATGTCCGTCATGGCAGCAAAGGAGGGGTGTTTGGCATGGAGCGGCACGGCGGGCCTCGACATACTGAAATCAATGCATAAATGAGAGCACGACAATGCCGCTAAAACCTCCTGCTGCCAAGCACCCGCTGACTGCAAGGCTTAAAGCCCTGTTGTGCTGCGCGGCATTGTTGCTCGCCCATCCTGCTTCCGCCGCGAGCGAGCCGTTGAAGATGGGCGATCAAAGCGGCCTGACTCAGGCCTTGCTGCATGCAGCGGGAGAGGACAAGGATCTGGCTTACTCGCTTTCGTGGCACCCGTTCCTGGCCGGCACAACCATGCTCGAAGCGCTCAGCGCCGGGGCGATCGATGCCGGCGTGGTAGGCAATGCGCCGCCAGTGTTCGCTCAGGCTGGCGGTTTCGACATTCGCATCATCGGCGTCGCGAGTGGCGCGCAAAACAATAACGCGTTGCTGGTGCCTGACGGTTCCAGTGCCCGGACGGTGGCGGATCTCAAAGGGCAACGAATCGCCGTGGCCAAAGGCAGCAGCGGCCATTATTTGTTGTTGGCGGCGTTGCATCAGACGGGTCTCACGCCGCGCGACGTGAACATTGCCTACGTCAGCCCGGTGGATGCGCAGAATGCCTTTGCCAGCGGCAAACTCGAAGCCTGGTCGGTGTGGTATCCGTTTGTTGGACAGGCCACTTCCCGAGGAGCGCGGATTCTGCTGGACGGCAGCGCCTGGCCGGAAACCGGTCTGAACTTCACGGTCGCCAGCAAGCGCGCACTGAAAGACCCCGAGCGAGCGGGGCAGGTCGGGGATCTGCTGGCCAGACTGGCGCGCGCCCAAGACTGGGCCACCGCGCACCCCGCAGACTGGGCCGATGTATTCGCGCAAACCACGCGTCTACCGGTCGCACTGGTGCAAGAAATGCTCGCGCATGAAGACCTTCGCTACGTGCCGATCCAGCCCTCGGTCATCATGTCGCAACAGAGGTTGGCGGACATGTTTGCCGCCGAGCGCCTGATCCCACGCCCGTTGCAGGTCGAGAAGATATTCGACGACCGCTTCAACACCTTGCTACCAACGCCTTAACAACCCCTTCGACCTCGCCTTGCCGCTTTGCTGTCGGCCGGGATTTATACGCCTGGAGAAAAGCTATGCCCAATCTGGAACGCACCACCCTCAAACGCCAGAAAACCGGTTTGATCGCTGTCGATCATGCCCGCAGCGCCGGCGGTTACACCTTGTTCGCCCCGCAAACTGCGGATGGCAATGTGTACTTGATCGACCTTGACGGCGAGATCGTCCATCGCTGGAAACTGCCGCAACGCCCCGGCCGCGACGCAGTGATCCTGCGCAATGGCAACCTTGGCTACAACGGCAATCACCCTGATTCGCCGGATCTGTTTCCAGGCTGGTCGGTGTGGCATGGCGGTGCGTTCAGCGAAGTCACTCCTGAAGGCGAAGTGGTCTGGGAACACACCGATCTGCTTCATCACCACGACGCGCAATGGCTGGACAACGGCAACCTGCTGTACACCACCGCCGAGCCGTTAAGCGCGGAGCTGGCGCGTCGCGTAGTCGGCGGGATTCCCGGTAGCGAGGCGCCGGGCGGAGTGATTTATGCCGATGTGGTCAAGGAAGTCGATCGCCAGGGCAATGTGCTTTGGGAGTGGCGCAGCTGGGAACACCTGCGACCTGAAGACTACCCGCTGCACGAGTGCTTCGAACGTCATCACTGGCCAATGACCAACGCAGTGACGCCGGGGCGCGACGGCAAGGTGATTCTCAGCCTGCGCAGTGTCTCCTCGGTGATCGCCGTGCAACGTGCCAGCGGTGAAGTGTTGTGGCGTCTGGGCCACGATCTGGTCGCGCAGCAACATTGCCCGAGCGAACTGGAAAACGGCAATGTGCTGGTATTCGACAACGGCATCTTCCGTCCGCACATCAGCATGCCGCACTCGCGCATCGTCGAAATCAACCCAGTGACTCAACGTATCGAATGGCAATACGCCGACACCCCGGGCTATGCCTTTTTCACCCCGTTCATGGGGGGCGCACAACGCTTGCACAACGGCAACACGCTGGTGACCGAGGCCAACTTCGGCCGCTTGTTCGAAGTGAACCAGGCAGGTGAAGTGGTCTGGGAATACGTCAATCCGTTCTTCGCCAGCTATCCCGATGCGCCTTCGCGCAGCTATTTGCCAGGGGAAAACAACGCAATCTTCCGTGCGCATCGCTATCAGCGCCAAGACCTTCCTTGGCTGCGTGACTGACCACGCGCTGACCCTGTGTTGGTGACTGAAACACTGCTTTGCCGGTTGCCGACATGAAAATTGTCCTGTAGTTTTTCATGAAATTATAAAAACATAATTTCATGAGGCTCCGAATGTTTCAGCAATCCCAGCGCCATGTCGACAGTTACTACGCCCACAGTTGCGCCGATATTCTGAGCACTCGGCCCGTGCTGGAAGGGCAACATGACACCGATGTGGTGATCATTGGTGCTGGGTTCAGCGGTCTGCACACGGCGTTGCGCCTGGCGTTGGCCGGCAAACGCGTGACGCTGCTGGAGGCCAGTCGAGTGGCGTGGGCCGCCTCGGGGCGCAACGGCGGACAGGCGATTCCTGGCTGGTCGTGCGATATGCCGCCACTGGAAGCTGCGCTCGGGTATGAACGGGCACGGCGTTTGTGGGACGGCATGCGCTGGGCCGCTCGGGAACTGCGCGAGTTGCCCGGCCGCCATGGCTTTGACTGCGACTATCGCACCGGGCATCTGTGGACATCGGTGATGCCGCGTCGGGTCAGGCTGTTGACCGAATGGCAACACGAGGCCAGTCATAAATGGGGCCACGATGGGTTGCAGTTCATCAGCCGAGCAGAGCTGCCGCAATGGGTGGCCAGCGAGCGTTATCAGGCAGGGCTTTATGACCCGGAGGGCGCACATCTCAATCCGCTGAAACTCGCACTGGGCCTGGCCGCTGCCATCGAACGGGCCGGCGGCCGTATCCATGAACAAAGCAAGGCGCTGAGTTATCAGGAGGAGGGTGCGGGGTTTCGGGTAATCACCGAGCGCGGCTCAGTGCGTGCGGATGTGCTAGTGCTCGCCTGCAATGCCTATCTCGATGAACTCGATCCCAAGCTCGCCAGTCGCATCTTGCCGGTGGGCACCTACCAAATCGCCACCGCGCCGCTCACGGCGGAGCAAGCCACTGCATTGCTGCCGAGCAATGTTTGCGTCACCGACAACCAGTTCGTCCTCGACTATTTCCGTCGCACGCCGGACAACCGTTTGCTGTTCGGTGGTGGCTGCACCTATCTGGGCGGTATGCCCAAGGACATCGCGGCGGCGACCCGGCCATTTCTCGAACGAGTGTTTCCGCAGCTCAAAGGTGTCGAAGTCGAATTTGCCTGGGGCGGCCACATCGATCTGACGATCAATCGCACACCGGATGTCGGCGGCGCAGGTAATCGTTATTGGCTGCAGGGATATTCCGGGCATGGCGTGCTGCCGACATTGGCGGCGGCACGCGCGGTGTCCGATGCGATTCTCGGTCACACGGATGAATTGGCGTTGTATCAAGGCTTGAGCAATGGCAGTTTTCCCGGCGGCAAACACCTCGCCGCGCCGCTGGAGGCCATCGGCAAGGCCTGGTATCGACTGCGGGACAGCATCTGATGAGTCATTTACCGGAATTCCAGCCATGAACAAGCAAGAAGAAATCGCCGCGCTGGCGATCCTGATCCACGACCTGCGCAAGCACAAGAAATGCACCCTGAAGGAACTGGCCGACAAGATCGGCCGTTCGGTGGGATTTCTGTCTCAAGTCGAGCGCGGCTTGTCGCGGCCGACGGTGGCGGACCTGACGGCGATCAGCGAAACCTTCGGCGTGCCAACCACCTATTTTTACAGTTTGCCCAAAGCCAAGGAACTGCCGTGGGTAACCCGGCCGGACGAACGCCGCACGCTGTATTACGCCAACGGCATCACCGACATTCTGGTTTCACCGCAGATGCGCGCCTCGTTCTCGATGCTTGAAAGTCATCTGGAAGCCGGCGCGAGTAGCGGCGACCGGCACTTGAGCGACAGCTCGGAGCAGGGCGGTTACGTGCTTGAAGGCGAATTGACCCTGTGGCTCGGCGATGACGAGGAGCCTGCCACCTTAGTGGCCGGCGACAGCTTTCAATTCGACAGTCACACCCGTTGCCGCTACGGCAACCTCACCGACCAGCTCACCCGCGTGCTGTGGGTCTACACCTGATAACAATAAAAGGATCAACACGATGGACGCTGTCTGCGCTGACTTGCTGGCTGAAGTGCGTGCTTTTCGCCAACGCTACCCCGAGGTGCGTTATGTCGACCTGATTTCCCTGGACATTGCGGGGCACTTTTACGGCAAGCGCTATCCCGTGGACATGCTCGAAAAAGTCGCCACCGGCAGCGCACTCAAACTGCCGCAAAACTGCGTATTGCTCGGCGTGCAGGGCGGGTTGTTCAAGATTGGCGACTACTGCTTCAACGACGGCGATCCGGACGCAGTGCGCCGATTGGTGCCGGGCACACTCAAACCGGTAACCTGGGAAGCCCAGCCACTGGGCCAGATGCTGATCACCTCGGACGGCACCGAAAAACCGATCGAATTCGAACCCCGCGAAGTGCTGGCGCAGGTGCTCAATCGACTGGCGTGCAAAGGCATTCACCCCGTCGTTGCCTTCGAACTCGAGTTCTATCTGTTCGACAAAAAACTGCGTGACGGCTTACCGCAGTTCCCCCGAGACGACCTGACCGACGACGCCGACGATCAACCGAACATGCACATCGAGCGTTTGTCTCGCTTCGCGCCGGTGCTCGACGAAATGGTCGAAGCCACTCGCGCTCAAGGCATCGACGCCACGGTGATCACCGCTGAACTGGGCCCCGGTCAATTCGAAATCAACTTCGGCCACCTCGACGACGGTTTACGCGCCGCCGACTGGGCCGCTCTGTTCTGCCGCAGCACCCGTGGCGTTGCCCTCAAGCACGGCTACCGCGCCAGTTTCATGGCCAAACCGTACTTGCAGCATCCGGGCAGCGGCATGCATGTGCATGTCAGCCTCTATGACGCGACCGGCAATAATCTGCTCGCGGCCAACCAGCAACAACCGCTGCGCCATGCAATCGCCGGGTGCCTGGAACTGTTGCCCCACAGCATGCCGATCTTCGCACCGAACCAGAACGCCATGCGGCGTTTGGGCGGAACGGTGAACACGGCGACGAAAGCGAGTTGGGGTTTTGAAGATCGTGATGCGTGTTTGCGCATTCCTGAGTCGGATGAGAAGAACCTGCGGATTGAATATCGACTGGCAGGGGCGGATGCGAATCCGTATCTGGTGTTGGCGGCGATTTTGGTGGGGTTGGAACATGGGCTGGAATCGGCCAAGGAGCCGATCGCACCGTTGAATGAAGATCGCGGCAGCGGGGTTGGTTTTCCGACGGAAATGTTTGAAGCGGTGAGGGCGATGCAGCATCAGCCGCAGTTGCGGGAAGGTTTGGGCGCCGAGTTTGTGGATGTGTATTGCGAGAACAAACGCCAGGATCATTTGGCGTTTATGCAGGAGATCAGTGCGCGGGAATATCGGTGGTATTTGTGATGGGTTGGCAGAGGCGGGCGTAGTCGTGCAAGTCTGAAATTGGTCGAAATCGGGAGAAGGGCATCGATGTATGCCTGGCAGGTGAATACTATTCCCGTTCAAGTTGCCAGGCATCGGAGGTGGCCGCTTCCATAATCGACACCAGCTCGTCATTACGCGTAAAACAGTTAGCGGAGATCATCATTCAAATGTTTAGCTGTTTCCCATTACCGGGTTGGTCTTCAATCGCCAGAATATCCCTGTTGAAAACAGTGTTAGAGCGCCCATGAAAGCGAATGTAGCGTGAAACGCCATGCCTATCACTTCAGGATTCCCCGCAAACCAGTGGCTGAAAAACACTAGCAGTCCCCCTGCACATGACACCCCCATGCCCATGGACAACATTTGCACCATGGTCAGCGCGCTGTTGCCGCTGCTGGTCTGATGGGGGCCAAGATCCTTGAGCGTCAGCGTGCTCATGGCGGTGAGTTGCAGGGAATTCAGCGCGCCGAAAATGCATAGCGCCAACACTTGCAACGCAACACCCCGTGGCTCGTGCCCGATCGCGAAGCTGCTGATGGTCAAGCCGATGAGCAAAGTGTTGGCGACCAGAAAGCACCGGTATCCCATGCGCGTCACCAGCCGGTTGGTCAACGACTTCACGGCGATGCCGGTCAATGCGACGGGGAGCATCAGTAACCCGGCGTTGAGCGGAGAGTAGCCTTGCGCGACTTGCAGGAACAGTGGCAGCAAAAACGGCGTCGACGAGCAGCCTAGGCGTGCGACGAAATTGCCGACCAAGCCAATGCGCAAACTGTCGACGGTTAATAAGTTCAGCGGGTACAGCGGCGCTTGATGGCGACGAGCATGTTGCCAATAGCCCGCAAGGGCAGCCAGACCGGCTATAGCCAACGTCGATGCCACGCGCCAGTCAAAACCGAAACTGGCAATGCCATCCAGTGCAAGGGTGAGGCAGAACATACCCGCGCCCAGCAAGCCGTAGCCGACGAAATCGAAACGGCCGAGCCCCGCCAACGGTTGCCCCGGCATGTATTTCCAGGCGCCGAGTACGCCAAGAAGTCCCACCGGTACGTTGATCAGAAAAATCCACTGCCAGCTGGCGAACTGTACGATCCAGCCGCCCAGTGCCGGGCCGATCAAAGGGCCGATGAGGCTGGGAATAGTGACAAAGCTGATCGCCGGCAACAGGCGGCTGCCGGTAAACATACGGATCACCGCCAGCCGGCCGACCGGCAACATCAGCGCACTGCCCATGCCCTGGAGGACGCGAGCAATCAGCAATTGATCAAGCGATTGCGCTATCCCGCAGCACAGCGAACCCACGGTGAACAAGGCAATCGCCGTGATGTAAGTGCGCCGTGTGCCGAAACGATCCGCCAGCCAACCCGAGGCCGGGATCAGCAGGGCCATGGTCATCACGTAGGCGACGATGACCGACTGCATGCTCAGCGGACTTTCACCGAGGTTTAGCGCCATCGCCGGCAGCGCGGTAGTGACGATCGTGGCATCGAGGGTGAGCATGAAAAGGCCGCCCGCCACCAGCCACAACAACGAACGGCTGGTTTGCGGTGTTACTTCTGTGGTTAACATCCACGGGGTTCCTGTGAGGCAACACGGCTCAAATATCAGCGATCCAGAGGTTCACGCGCTCGGCAATTTTTGCGCTGTTATGCTCCAGCATCAGCATGTGACCGTTGCCGGTGATGCCAAACTCTTCGAGCTGCCAGTGAGTCACCGGCACGCCGGCCTGTTGCAGATACGCGGCAGTCGCGTGGTCGTAAAGCGCATGGAAGGACGCTTCGCCAGTGACGATCAGAAACGGGATGGCTTGCAAATTGATCAGTTGCCGCGCCGGTTCCTGCTGCAACCAGCCGGGCAGCCGATCGGCGCGAGTGGCTGGGCTGCGAACCACCGCCAATTGCTGGTCTGCGAGCAATGGCGGCGCGTAGGTCAACTCAATGTCGGCAATGCCCCAGCGACGGCGCTGTGTGTCGTCCAGCGTCTGGCTTTCGCCTTTCTGCGCCTGCTGCATCGACATGTTCACCACCGGCGGGCCTTGTGGCTCGATGGACACCACGGCTTTCACCAAGGACGGGCGGACATCCGCCAGCAGCCAGCCATAAGGCCCCGACTGCGAGTGGGTGATCAGAATCGCTTCACCGATTTTATCCAGCAACGCCGCCCCGGCGTTCTGGAACAATTGCTGACTTTTTGCACTGTCGGCAATGTAAGGAACATGCGTGGCGTAAAAAGCATCGAACACTGGATCGCCTTTGCGACCGGTGCCGGGCCACTGCGTGTGCTTCTTCGCTTGCGGCCATTCACCTTGAGTGGTGGCGGTGAAGTAGCGCTCGACAACCACCACCGGGGCAACACTCAACTCACCGTCCAGTTGCGCGTGCCAAGGCGAGCGGCCACGCGCTGGCTGATCAACCAGATAAACCTCATAGCCGAGCTCGACGAAGATCCGCGCCCAGCCCGGGCGACCGTCCGGGGTTTTCAGCCAGTTGGTCGCGGTTTGCGCGGTGCCATGCACGAACACCAATGGATAGCGGCGCGTCACCGTGGCGGGCCTGAGCACCTCGACATACATCTGCCCGCTCATGACTTCTTTGCCGGGCGGGCCTATGTATTCACCGCCGATGTAGAAAAAGTCGTGGGCAATGGTTTCAGTCTTGTTGTTATTCATCATTCACATCCAAACAACGGGTGAAAAAACACACGGGTTTCAGTCGTTGATCTGTTCGAGCGTCTGGTCACGGGTGAGCGGCCCTAACAATGCCACCGACAGGGCACAGATGACCATGCACCCAGCCACCGCAATCAGCGCGGACTGCACGCCGAAATGGCCCATGGTGAAGGCAATCATGAAACCGCTGAGACTGCCACCGAGGCGGCCGGTGGAATAGACAAAACCTACCGCCATCGCGCGAATCCGCGTCGGATACAGTTCCGACTGATAAGCGTGATAGCCGACCGAAAGAATCGTTGTGCCCATGGTCAACAGACCGCCGCAGGCAATGATCAGCAGCGGCATACGGAACTCGGCAAACGACAGGCCCGCGACGGCGATCAGCATGGCACCAAAAACGATCTGCCATTTGCGCTCGATGCGATCCGCAAAGAACAGCGCCAGAATCGGCCCGAGCGGTGCGCTGCATCCCATCACCACCGTATACGCCAGGCTTTTGCTAACCGTCACACCCTGTTCGATGAGAAATGTTGGTGCCCAATTCAGGAAGCCATAAATGCCCATGGCCTGGAATACGTGAAAGAGCACCAGCATGATCGTGCGCGTGCGGTAACGCGGGCTCCATAGCTCGAGAAAACTGCTTTTGTGTACCACCTGCACCTTGGTCGTCGGGATCGCCGCAGGCAGCGGCCGGCCGGTTTCCTGCTCAACCGCACGCTCCATGCGGCTGACTTCGGCATCGGCTTCTTGCAAACGACCTTTGTCTGCCAGCCAGCGCGCGCTTTCTGGCAGCTTGCGCCGCAGCACCCACACCAGCAACGAACCGACTGCGCCAATGGCGATCACCCAACGCCAGCCATCAATGCCCAGCGGTTCATGCGGCACAAACAGGTAGGCGGTGATGCCGCAGGCTGGAACTGCCAGATAGGACATGATCCGGTTGATGGCAAATGCGCGTCCGCGCAAGGTCGGCGGCACCAGTTCACTCAGGTAAGCGTCGATGGCAATCACCTCGACTCCGAGGCCAATCGCGGTCATCAGGCGCCAGAAGTTCAAGCCCAGCGGGCCGGTCTGGCAAGCCATGATCAGCGAACACAAGGCATAGCCGATCAGGGCGTAAGTGAACACCGCACGACGGCCAAACTTGTCGGCGATCATGCCGAACCCCAGCGTGCCGATGAACAGCCCGATAAAGGTTGCGGCAATGTAAGCCGCCGCGCCGTTGAGGGCAAAGAAGCTGTCGGTGGTGCTCAACAGCACGCCACTGCGTACCATCCCGGGGATGACGAACGAGGTGGAAAACATCTCGAAGGTTTCAAAGAAACCACCGAGCGCCAACAGCGTGACGAAACGCCAGAGGCTTTTGCTGGCCGGCAACCGGTCAAGGCGCGCAGCGATCATTTCACCACTCAGCGCACTGGGCGTGGCGGTCGCGACAGAACCTAAAGCAGCGCTCATTTTTTTATCCTTATTATCGTGTGAGTCTGGCTAAACCGACTTACTCCGGAACGGCGATGGACAACAGCGGCACGTACTGTTGGCCGCCGTAGCAGTCGCTGTCGGCGAGTTCGCCTTGATACACCGGGCGCGGGAACGACGCTTTGATCGCGCGCGCAGCATCGTGATAGACCAGCACGATGTCTTCTTCTTTCTGCTGATAAAGCTCCGCCAGCAGGGCGCGAGTGATGGGCTGCGTGCGCCGTACCCGGGCGTAGTTGTCTTCGTTGGTGAACATCAGGTCGAAGGTCAATACAAACGGACCGGCGTTCTTCGAACGCACCAGGCTGCAGAGTTGCGAAACAGTGGTCATGGGTCAAACCTCCAAGAGCTTGGTGCGGAACATTTCCAGCGGATTGTCGGGGAGCAGCACGTGGTTGACGCTGAAGCGATAGACTTGGCCGCGCTCCATTTCCGGTGGCGAGAACGGGTAAGCGATGGTGCTGATCAAGCCTTCGTAGCCCGGCACCGGCAGGTGTGCGCTGACGTGGGCGACGAAACTGGCGATCTTGCTGGCGTATTCCTGGGTCGGCGCAGTCACGGTGATCAGTACACCGATTTCGTTGGGCGAGGGCGCCTTCTCGACTTCCAGCGGGCCCATCACCACGCCCATGCCATACAGGCGGAAATTGATGTCGTAGTCGCCCGGCTGCAAGCGGCCGCCGAACAGATCGGCGATGCGCGCGTTGAAGTATTGCTGGGCTTTGGGCAGCAGTTTATCCAGCGCCATAAACACGTTGGGATCGCGAATCCCGCCGACCACCACGGTCTGAAAACCGTTGGGCTGCGCGCCTTCCAGTTTGATCGTATAGACATCCGCCGGGTGAAATGCCGAACCACTGACTTTCACCGTGCGATCGCTGAGCGCCGTATAGACGGCGGCTTCGGTGTCGACGACGCCGGACGGCTCAGTCAGCAGGTATGGGTTGGCGTTCTCATAAAGGGTGTGCGCCGCGACCGATAGTGGAGTGACTTTAGCTTCAAGATCCAGCGGCTCGATTTCGAAATGATCGTCGCGGATATAGGCGATCAAGCCATCGGCTGCCGGGTTGACGCAGCACGCCGCGCCGCACTCGATGGTCTTGGCGGCGTGCCAGGTCAGCCCACGGTCGGCGCCCATGCGCTCGGGCACCACGGCGTACAACGCCGAATCACTGGCGCGACCGGCGAGAATGACTTGCGCGCCTTGATCGAGTGCTGCGCTCAACGGTTCGGTGCCCATCATGCCGACGATGTGGCTGCTATCGATAACGGCGGCGTCCAGTATTGGCGCAGGGTTGAGCGGTTTGATCCGGCCTTGTTCAAGGCGCTGGTGCAAATAGGCAGCGGGCTGGTCGGCGTAGATCAGGCCGAGTTTGAAATGCAGGCCTTCTTCGTCAGCAATTTCCAGGGCGATGTCAGCCATCCAGTCGACGCCGCTGTCGCGTCCGCTGGTGCCGCAGGAACCGATGATCAAAGGGACTTGCAGTTTGTCTCGGCCCAGTAACAGCAGACGCAAATCACGTTTACAGGCATCGCGTGAGAGTTTGGCGCGGCCACTGCCCAGGGCTGAAGGGCCGGAATCCGTGGAGCCGGCATCGCAGGCGATGACATGAGGGGCGAGGGCGAGGCCCCGTTCCAGAGAAGTTGCCTTGAAGCCGGCGCCGATTACGCCGGTAGGTGCCAGAACGCGTATTTCCACAATGCTCCCCTTTACGCCTACATATATAGATCAATATATGTACTTTATTTTTGTTGGGGCGAAGATATAGTGCAGTCTGCACGCTGTAAATCTGTACAAAATTCATCAACCCGAGAGCCTGAAATGGAAACTCCTGAAGACGGTTTATACCTGTCCGCCGACGAGGCTGCGGCGATTCTTGGCATCAGCCTGGCGACGCTGTACGCCTACGTCAGTCGCAAAAACATTCGTTCATTGAAGGTTGATGGTTCACGCAGTCGCCGATATTGGGCAGCGGATATTCAGCGTTTGGCCAAGCCGAAAAACGATGTGATCACCACGGTGACCGAGCCTCCGCGCGTCGCTGCTTCAAGTGCGATCACGCTGTTGACCGACAAAGGTTTGTACTACCGGGGCCAAGATGTCGCGCAATTGGCGGCGACCGCCAGCGTTGAAGAAGTGGCCGAACTGATGTGGCAATCGCCCGGAGCGTTCGGTGACACGTTGCCCAAGCGCCCGAAGGCTGCAACCCCGTTGCTGAAGGCGTACGCGGAGATGCACCCGGTCGAAAAAGCCATTGCCTTGTTCCCATTGATCGAGCGGGAAAACCCCAAGGCTTACGACCTGTCGCCCGAAGGCTATGCCCGCACCGGTGTCGACGTTGTGCGTTGGCTGGCGGCGCTGATGGTCGGCGCCGACGGGCCCAGTACGCAACCGTTGCCGACGTTTATCGTGAACGCCTTGGGGGTAGATAGCGCGTTCGAAGACCTGGTACGCCAGGTGGTCATTCTGTCGATGGATCACGAACTCGACCCGTCGACCTACACCGTGCGCGCAGCCGCCAATACTGGCGTTACACCGTACTACGCGGCGATCATCGGGCTGGCCGCTTCGCGTGGGCGGCGACTTGCCTACAGTCGCGGTGAAACCGTTGGTCGTCTGCTGGAAGAAATCTGTACAGCGCACAATCCTCAGTATCCGGTGTTGCAGCGCTACCGCGAAGGGGAGGCGATCCCCGGTTTTGGCTCGAACATGCACGGTGTCGCCGACCCCAGGGCGCAAAGCCTGTGGCGGACGCTGCAAGATTTGTTCGCCGGCGATATTGAGTTTCAACGCTTGCTGAAAGCCGCGCAGATCGCCCAGGAATTGCTTCAGCAACCACCGGATTTCATCCTGCTACTCAGCTTCGTCGGGCGCAAACTCAAGCTCGAAGGGCGCGAGTTGGCGTTGCCGGGAATCGGTCGGGTAATCGGCTGGCTGGCCCATGCCAGCGAGCAATATCACCACCAAACGCTGATCCGCCCCCGCGCTAAATACACCGGCATCCTGCCGGACTGATCCTACCCAGCCCGCCACGTGCGGGCTTTGCACTCCTATTGAGTCACGGTCGCCATCGCCGCTTCGCACAGCCCTGAGCATTGACAAAATTCGTACAGATTTACACTGATTACTTGATTGATTAGGCTCGCCGTCGTCAAGTTGAAATCAATGTATTTTGTATTCGTCAATGTTTAAGCCTGAGTGACGATCACGAAATGCCGCACCACAACTCAAAACAAAAATAATAGGAGCTGCTGCATGTCACCACGCACGCGTCTGTCATTTACTGACTCCCCTTGGTTCGGCACCACGTTGCTGGCCTTGACCCCGTTAGCCTGCGCCATTTCGTTCAGCGTCCACGCCGACGATTTCGAATTCGGTGACATCACCGGTCGCTACAACGGCAACATCACCGCCGGCGCGATCTGGAGTACACAAAGCCCGACGACCTCAGCGATCAACCAGGGCAGCGCCAACAGCATCGGTTATGGCCATGCCGGTCAGTTCAGCAACGGCGGCGGGCGCACGTCGGACGACAGTCGCCTGAACTTCCACAAACCTGGCGAAGTGGTTTCTTCGCCGGTGACCTTGCTGGCGGAAACCGAGCTCAAATGGCAGAACTACGGATTATTCCTGCGCGGCAAGGCTTGGTACGACTACACCCTTAATCACAAGGAAGTCGACTACGGCAGCTCCGCCAACGGTTACCAGCCCAATCACACGCTCAACGACGATCACTACGATAAGCTTGCCAAGTTCCAGGGCGTCGAGTTGCTGGATGCCTATGTGTACGGCAACTACGACATTGACGGCCGTCCGCTCAATGTCCGTCTCGGTAATCAAGTGGTGAACTGGGGTGAAGGCCTGTTCTTCCAGAACGGTATCAATGCCGTCAACCCGATCGACGTCGCGGCCCTGCGCCGTCCGGGTTCGCAACTGAAGGAAGGCTTGCTTCCGGTGCCGATGCTGTACGGCAACTTCGGTTTGACCGACAGCCTGAGCGTGGAGTCCTTCTATCAGTTGGAGTGGCGCAAAACCGTGCTCGAAGGCTGCGGCACATTCTTTTCGACCAATGACTACATTCCTGACGGTTGCTACGGCGTGCCACGCGCCGGCGCCAACGATCGCGAATCCTTCGCCAATGGCCAGATCATCCAGCGCGGTCCAGATAAAGAGCCGCGAGACATGGGCCAGTTCGGTGCGGCCTTACGCTATTTCTCAGACACGCTTGATACTGAATTCGGTGTGTACGCGATGAACATTCACTCGCGCACGCCGTATTCCAACTCGGTGATCGGCACGCGTTCGATTGCCACCGGGCCTTATCCGGGTTGGGTCAGCCCGACCAGCAGCCCTGAGCTGGCGGCAGGCAACGGTGCTTACGACGTCAGCTATCCAGAAGATGTGCGTATTTTCGGCCTGAGCTTTTCCACCACGTTGTTGAGTACGTCGGTGTTCGGCGAAGTGAGCTATCGCCCCAACCAACCGGTGCAGTTGGCTAGTGCTGACCTGATCGCCGGGTTCGCCGCATTGCCGCCGGATCTGGGCCGGGCACTGGGTATCACCCTCGCGGACCAGGCCTATCAAAACTACGCGCCGGGCACGGTGGTCAACGGTTATGAACGCCTGAAAGTCACCCAGATGTCGATTGGTGCGGTCAAGTCGTTCCAGAACGTGTTGGGCGCCAACGCATTGAACCTGGTCGGCGAGTTCGGCATGAAGTACATGAACAACCTGCCGAGCCTGGACGACGCGCGTTTCAACCGCACCGACCAGTATGGCTCCGACCTGTCCAACGGCAGCGCTCTGGGTTGCGCACTGGGAACACGATCCAATCCTCAATACGCCAAGCTCGGCTGCTCGAAAGACGGCTACACCACAAAGTTTTCTTCGGGGTATCGCCTGCGTGCACAGCTGACCTACAACTCGCTGCTGGCCGGCGTCAACGTCTCGCCTTATGTGGCCTTTGGTCAGGATTTGCAGGGTTATTCGTACGACAGCAACTTCATTGAAGGGCGCATCGCCGGATCGGTGGGCGTCAAGGCTGATTACCTGCAGAAATACTCCGCTGACCTTTCGTGGTCGGGCAGTGGAAGCTCGCCGTGGGCGTCAACCGACAAAGACTTCGTCGCGCTCAGCGTGAGCATGGGTTTCTAACCAGCATTCGGACAACGAGGCATCCAATGACAACAACAAAAATGATTTGCCTGACGGCTATGGGCAGCATGCTCTCCGTCCTCAGCGCCATGGCGCTGGCTCAAGCAAGTGCCGCCGATGTGGCACGCCTGGGCCAGGATCTGACACCGTTCGGTGCGCAGATGTCCGGTAATGCCAGCGGAACAATTCCGGCCTGGACCGGTGGTCTGACCCAGGCGCCACCAGGTTATGTCGCCGGTAAAAGTTATGGTGACCCGTACGCCAATGACAAGCCGCTGTACACGATCACTGCCGCCAACATGGGCCAATACGCCGATCAGTTGAGCGCTGGCTATAAGGCCATGCTGCAGAAGTTTCCCGACTACAAGATGAACGTTTACCCGACCCATCGATCAGTCGCGTTGCCGGCCAGTGAGTATGCGCAAATCAAGCAGGAGGCCGGCAAGGTCGTCCTCAATGACAGCGGCTCGGGCATGGCCAACTACGAGAAAACCAGCGTGCCTTTCCCGATTCCGACCAAGCCGCAGGAGTTGCTGTACAACCACTTGGCGCGCTATCGCCAAGGAGGCTACCAATATTTTCCGACGGAAATGGTGGTCAAACCGGGCGGTAACTACACCGTGATCCATCGCGACGCAACACTCGCCATGGCCTCGGCGCTGGGCAATCCGGAACCGAATCGGCTGTATTACTACCTGCTAAAAGTGACCGGGCCGGACAGCGTTGCCGGCCAACAAACGCTGCTGCACGAGCCGATGGATCAGGTCAAGGAACCGCGTCTGGCCTGGCAGTACAACCCGGGGCAACGCCGCGTCATGCGCGCGCCCGAGTTGGGTTACGACAGTTTTGACGGTTTGTCCGACGGGCTGCGCACCTATGACATGTACGACATGTACAGCGGCGCTTCCGATCGCTACGACTGGAAGCTGGCAGGCAAGAAAGAAATGCTCGTTGCCTACAACACCTACAAGCTCGCCGACCGCGCGTTGCAGTACAGCGACATCGTCAAGCCAGAGCATCTCAATCAGGATCTGATCCGCTATGAAACCCACCGCGTGTGGGTGGTGGAAGGGACGTTGAAGCCAGGTGCGCGCCACATCTATGGCAAGCGCACGCTGTACATCGACGAAGACAGCTGGGCGATTCTGGCCACTGACTTGTTCGATGGTCGCGGTGAATTGTGGCGCATGCAGGAAGCGCATTCGTTGCAGCGTTTCGATGTTCTGTCGAGCATCGCCATCAGCGACGTGGCTTACGACCTGCAATCGCGCAGCTACGTGGTCAACGGCCTGGCCAACCAGGAACGTGCCGAGCGTTTCGGCGTACACACGACCTTGCAGGACTTCAGCCCGGCGGCCCTGCGCCGTGCCGGTAACTGATAGCTGACGAGTGAATAAGCGTGGTCGTGCAAACGGCCACGTCGAGTGTTGCGCCCTTTATTCCAGAGACAACTTCGCGATGAAAAGTTTGATTTCGCCGCCGGCACTGGGCTTGGCGTTCTTGTTGAGCGCCAGTCTGGCCGTTGCGGCCCCGGATCGTCTGCAACGCCCGTCGCCGATGTCGGATGCGGCCAGTCGCTCGGCGCTGACGTCGATTCAGACATTGCCCGACCGCCAGGTGATGGTCGGTGACAGCGGCCATATTCTGTTGCTTGGCGCGGATGGTCGGGTCGAACAAGCCCAAGTGCCCGTGGATTTGTTGCTGACGGCCGTGCATTTCGCCGACGGCCAAAACGGCTGGGCGGTGGGGCATGACGGGGTGATTCTGCACAGCGCTGACGGCGGCGAGACCTGGCAAAAGCAGCTCGACGGCAACGAGATCAACGCTCTGCTCAATGAGTCTGCCGAAGGTGAAGTGAAGCGACTGCTTGAAGAAAAAGCCGCGCATCCGGATGACAGCGCGCTAGGCCTCGCGCTGGAAAATGCGCAATTCGCGGTCGACGACGCCAAGGCGGCGACTGCCGGCGGCGCGTCGCGGCCCTTGCTCGACGTGTGGTTTCGCGATGCCAATCAAGGTTGGGCGGTGGGTTCTTACGGAGTGTTGTTGTCGACGGTCGATGCTGGCCGTCGTTGGCAATATCAGTCTCGCGTGGACAACCCGGATCGCTTGCACCTGAATGCGATTCTCGGTCTGGCCGATGGCACCTTGTTGATCGCGGGTGAGGGCGGGCGCGTGTATCGCTCGGCGGACAACGGTGCGCACTGGCAAACACCGATCACGCTTGGGCCTGCATCTATCTACAAACTGTTGGCGTTGAAAAACGGCAACGTATTGGCCATGGGGTTTGGCGGCGTGCTGTTTACCAGCCACGACACCGGCGCCACTTGGCAAGCACTGGTCAACCCAGTCAAAGCCGCGCTGTATGGCGGGCAGCAACTTGTGGACGGCAGTGTTTTGCTGGCCGGGCAGGGTGGCATGGTGTTGTACAGCGACGACGGCGAACACTTCAAAGTCTGGCGTTCGTCCAGCCGCTTGCCGTTACTTGGCGTGGGGCAGATGTCCGCCTCGCAAGTCGCGCTGATCGGCAGCGCAGGTCTCAAAGTCCAATCCTTGGCAGAGCTCAAGGAGCACCTGCAATGAACGCCAATCTGAATGTCGATGTGCATCACGCAGGCCTCGCTGCGCGTTTGGTCGGGCATCTTGAACATGCATTGTTCGGCTACCGCAAAACGGTACTCGTTGTGTTTGCTCTGGTGTCGTTGTTGCTCGGATTCGCCGCGCTGTCGTTGCGCCCGGATGCCAGTTTCAGCCGGATGATTCCGATGCATCATCCTTTTGTAGCCAACTACCTGAAATTCGAAGATGTACTGCGCCCGCAAAGTAACGTGTTGCGCGTCGTAGTGGAAAATCCGCAGGGCGATATCGTCAACAAGGCGTTCCTTGAAACCCTGCGCGAAATCAATGATGCGATCTTCTACGTGCCCGGCGTCGATCGCGGTAACCTCAAGTCACTGTGGACGCCCAATGCGTTGTGGGCCGAAGTCACCAACGAGGGCATCCGCGCCGGGCGTGTGATTCCGGATGATTACGATGGCGGGCCGCAGGCACTCGCGCAAGTCAGGCAAAATATTGTAAGAGCCAACATGCTCGGCAGTTTTGTCGGCAACGACTTCAAGTCAGTGGTAATCCGCGTGCCGTTGTTGGAGAACGACCCGCAAACCGGCAAGCCACTGGACTACGGCGTACTCGCACAGAATCTAGAACAGCAGGTGCGCGAGCGCTTCGACGCCCAAGGCGTGCATATCCGGGTCATCGGTTTCGCGCAGATCATTGGCGATCTGTTGGCCGCTTTCGGCGATATTGCGCTGTTCTTTGCCATCACCGTCGGGCTCATCACGCTGTTGCTGTACGCCTATTGCCGCTGCTGGCGAAGCACCGCCGTCACCGTACTGACCTGTTTGCTGACGGTGCTTTGCCAACTCGGCCTGCTCAGCCTGTTTGGGCTCGGCCTCGACCCGTATTCGATTCTGGTTCCGTTTCTGGTGTTTGCCATCGGCATCAGCCACGCCGTGCAGAATATCAATCTGATGATGGTGGAAGTGGGCAATGGCGCGACGTCGTTGCAGGCGTCGCGCCGCACATTCAGAGCTTTATTTCTGCCGGGTTCGACGGCATTGTTGGCGGACGTTGTTGGCTTCATCACCTTGATGGTGGTCGACATCGGCGTGATCCAGCAATTGGCGATCACCGCGAGCATCGGCGTGTTTGTCGCGCTGTTTACCAAGATGTTCCTGCTGCCGGTGTTGATGTCGTATGTCGGTGTCAGCCCGGCCGGGTTGCGCAAACAACAACGGCGGATGAACCACACTTGGCCGCTGTTCACCCGGCTGTCGCGCGTCTGTGAGCCACGCTTTGCCTGGCCATTGATTCTCGCTTGCCTGGTGTTGCTCGGCTACGGCTACCATGCGCGCCAGACCTTGCAAATCGGCGACCTCGACAAGGGCGCACCGGAGTTTCGCCCGCAAGCGCGCTACAACCTCGACAACGCGTATCTGCTCGATCACTACACCACCAGCACCGACGTTTACGTGGTGATTTTCAGAACCCCGCAAGAGCAATGCGCACGATTCGCTGCCGCCGATCTGGCCAACCGCTTTGCGCGCAACATGCGTCAGGTGCCGGGTGTGGAATCGGTGCAATCGCTATACGACGCCATGCGTTTCAAGATCATGGCGACCAACGAAGGCAACCCGAAATGGGCCGAATTGTCGCGCGATCCCTACGTGATGAACACCGCGCGCTCCGGTGCCGCCAGCGAGTTCATCAACAGTGATTGCAGCGCCGCACCGATCAGCCTGTACCTCGCCGATCACAAGGCAAAAACCCTGACCGGCGTGGTCAACGCCGTCAACGCCTTCGCCGCCGAGAACAACACGGGTGAACTGCAACTGTTGCAAGCCGCCGGCAGCGCAGGCATCGAGGCAGCCACCAATATCGTCATCGAACGTGCGGAAACGCTGATGCTGATTCTGGTCTTCATCATCATTACGGCGGTCGTGTGGTGGGAGTTCCGCTCGCTGAAAGTAGCGTTTGCGCTGATGGCGCCGCTGTATCTGTCGACGGTGCTGTGCGAAGCCGTGATGGCGAAAATGGGGTTGGGGGTAAAGATTGCGACGCTGCCGGTGATCGCGCTGGGCGTGGGGATTGGCGTGGATTACGGGATTTATCTGTACAGCAAGCTCGAAGGCTTTCTGCGTCAGGGGTTGGCGCCGCAGGAGGCTTTCCTTGAATCGCTGAAAACCACGGGGACTTCGATTGTATTTACGGCGTTGACCCTGGCGGCGGGCGTCGCGACGTGGATGTTCTCGGCGCTCAAGTTTCAGGCGGACATGGGCATGCTGCTGATGCTGCTGTTTATCTGGAACATGATAGGGACGTTGGTGCTGATGCCAGCGTTGGCTTCTGTGTTGGTTTTTGGCAAGGCTGGGGGAAGACCTGTTACCAGTTAGCGGTCGATGGCGACATGAGAGAATCAGGGTGAAGTGCGTAACCTATAGCGACGAGCTTTTATCCTTTATAGAGATCTCCTGTCTATCTGCAAAATCGGCAAGTGGGGAGTTGGACCTTAAGCATTGGGAGCTCCTTCCAGATACATGATTTAACATAATATACATTACACGTAACAAAGTATTACCAGATAGCCCCGGTTGTACGCAGCAATTCAATCTCCTGCACAGTCCTCAATCTTCATCCAACGTCAGCTTTTCAATCAGTGCTCGATGCTGTGGAAATTGCGCTGTCAGTTTCTGACGATCCCCCATTTGCATATCAGCGAAATCAAACCCTGGCGAAACCACTTCGCTGATCAGACCAAACCCATTCGATCCATCCAGTAACCGTGAAGCTTTCCAAATGCCGCCAGGTACATGCATTTGTAAAAGCTGTCCCGCCAGAATGTCGCTGCCCATCACCAAGGTTTGCAATGATCCGTCGGCAAAAATCAGCGTGTACTCAAGTGCGTCGCCGGCGTGGAAAAAATGCAGGATGTCGGACTCGTTGAAATGAAACCGCCCAATTGACGATTGCTCGGTCAACAAGTAATAAATCGACGTCATCAGGAAACGTTCGCCGCGTTCTGTTTCCAGCATCGGGCGTTGATCGGCCTGAAAGGTTCTGCGGAAATATCCGCCTTCAACGTGAGGCTCCAACTCGAGCGCCGAGATCACTGCCTGGGCGTTGGGCTTATGCATGAATCCGTAACCTTCTGATTAATTTCCAAGGAATTTAATATAACTAAACTAAACGATCATTTAGTGTAGTTATACCAATAAAGCATATACCTGAAGCCGATTACCCTGCTCCGCACAGATAATCAGCTCCTTTCCAATTTCGCTTCTACATTCTCATCTGCCAACCATCTTTCAAATTCGAACAGCAAAATTCCCTGTTCCACCGGCGCGTAGTAGACAAGACGTAGATGCTTTTCGACATCAACTGTCAACGTCGTATGTTCTAGCGTGACATCGCCGAACGATTCAATCGATAAATGCCGAATACCCTGGCAAGGTCCATGAATGTCGTGCCTTGACCACCAGTTTTTGAATTCCGGACTCGAATCCTCCAGTTCACGCACCAACGACGACACATCACTTTCTTTAGAAGCGTGAACATAATCTCTGCGGAAACTGGAAAGCATCTGAATCGCCTGATCGCCCCAAGGATTGAACAGCGATTTCATGCGTGCATCGTTAAACAGCATCCACAAAATATTGCGCTGCTCTGGTGCTTTATCAGAGAACTTGAAGATCTTGTCAGCCGCGCAATTCCAGGCCAGAACATCCCAGCGAAGATTCAGAACGTACGCCGGTCGCAGTTGTAGATCCGTCATCAGGCGATGAATTATCTGGGGGACGGCGCACCATGTTCTGCCCTGCTCCACCGGTGGGCGCTGAAGAGAGAGTAGATAAAGATGCTTGCGCTCCATGGCGTCAAGCTTGAGGACTTGGCAGAGACTGTCCAGAAACGCGGGCGATACGCTGATGTCGCGTCCCTGCTCAAACCAGGTGTACCAAGACAGCCCGACACCCGCCAGCGCAGCGACCTCTTCGCGTCGTAACCCGGGTGTTCTGCGCCTGCCGGTATTCGGCAGACCAACCTCTGCCAACGTTATTCGCTCCCGACGACTGCGTAGAAACTCAGCCAGGTCCTGTCGAGTTCGCTGCAGATTCCTTTCCATTATCCAGTTACTCCCAGTAACACCATAAACAGTGGCCATTGTACTAACGGTCAGGCTGCTAAAGAATCCGCTCGGCCCGCAAACACAGAGTCGATGTTCATCCGCGAAGGATTATCGCGAGATTCGATACTACCAAGGAGTACACAGTATGAACCCCCAACTTGACGCAGACCTCGATCGCCAACAAGGAAGCCGTTCGGCTACTGCGGCGGTTTACTTGATCGCTACCGGCGCCTTCGCTTTGGGAATGGCGTCCTACGTAACGGCTGGCCTGATCCCGATGATCCAGCAGGCCTTCGATGTGCAAGTGGCCGTCGCGGCACAACTGGTGACTGCATTCACGCTCGCGTATGGCATCGGCTCCCCGGTCTTCGTCGCCATGCTGCCGGCACAGCGGCAGCGCTTTGGGTTGCTGGTCGCGCTGGCCTTGTTCGTTATAGCCAACGTGGCGAGTGCCTTGGTCGATGACTTTGTTTCTCTGATGATCTGGCGTGCCATTGCCGGCGTCGGTGCGGGCGTCTATCTGGCGACCGGGATCGCGGCGTCGGCAGCTGTTTCGGCACCCGAACTGAGAGGCAAGGCAATTGCCTTGATCATGGGCGGCATGGCCAGCGGAACAGTGCTTGGAGTGCCAGTCAGCCTGCTGCTTGCCGAACGATTCGGCTGGCAGATGGCGCTGTGGCTGGTAGCCTTTCTTGGCTTCATCTCCTGGGTGGGTCTGGTCGTCAAGTTACCGGCAATTCCCGCGGGGCCAGCGATTCCCTTCAGTCGCAAGCTCGCCTTGCTCGGCGATCACAAGGTGCTGACCATTTTGATGGTTTCATTGCTGGCGGCCGTCGCCAGTCTAGGCATGTACACCTTTATGGTGCCGTTGATGGCAGCTGCGGAATATGGCGGAGTCACCAATATCACGCCCTATCTTTGGGTCTGGGGACTGGGTGGTGTTGCAGGCAGTTTCCTCGTCGGCCCGCTGGTCGATCGTATCAAGGGACCTATGCTGACGTTCCTGATTCTGGTGACGCTCAGCGTTTCGTTGTTTGCATTACCGGCGGCCGCGGCAATCACGCCTTGGCTTGCCAAGGTCCCGATTGCCGTTTGGGGGGCCGTCGGTTGGGCGCTGCAAGTGCCGCAGAATAACGAGTTGATCGCTGCGCGCGGTCACAAGGGTGATGGCAACCTTGCTGTAGCTCTGAATGAGTCAGCACTTTATCTGGGCAGCGCTCTGGGTGCGGCTGCGGGAGGATTCATACTGCTCCTGCAAATGCCTGGCTGGGTATTAGCTGTCAGCGCGGGTGCGGTATCTGTCATTGCTGCACTGTTGCAAATCTCGCGGTTAATACACGGGAATGTGCCTGTCGATCCCATCGTCAGCCGCGAAAAAAACTGCGCCTGACGATGGTGACAACACTTCAGAAATCGACAGTGGCAGAAAGCAGATAGGTTCTCGGGGTCGCCAGGGTCAGGCCCGGCTCGCTGTCATCCGAGGCGCCGGCCGAACTCCAGTAACGCTTGTCGAACACGTTCTCGATGTTGGCACGCAAGGTGATGTTCTTGTCATCGACCTTGAAGGCATAGCGGCTGCCGACGTCGAAGCGTTCCCACGAGTCGATCTCCTTCTGGTTGGACTGATCCAGATACTGCGAACTGGAGTAGATTCCGCGCCCGGTCAGAGTCAGGCCCTGCACGCTCGGCACGTCCCATTCGGCGCCAAGGTTGACGTTGTACTTGGGCGTTGCCGGTGCACGGTTGCCGTCGAACGTGCCGTTGGTGGTGTTGGTCAGTTCGCTGTCGATGTACATCACACCGCCCAGCAGCCGGACACCCTTGAGCGGTTCGCCGAACACGCTCAACTCAATCCCGTCGTTCTGTCGCTTGCCATTCGGCCCGAACACCCGTGTCGTGGCGTTGGTTTCGTAAGCCGGCTGTTTGATTCGGAACACGGCGGCAGTCACTGCGTAGGCCCCGGCGTCATACTTGGCACCAACCTCAACCTGACGGCTGATGAAGGGCGGAAAGATTTCATCCTCGTTCACCGACGTCGACGGCGCGATCTTGCCCTGACTCAAGCCTTCCATATAGTTGGCGTACAGCGACAGTTTGTCGGTGGCCTTGAACAGAATGCCACCGGACGGCGAAAGCTTTTCCTCGTCGTAAGCCGTGTCGCCTTTGACGTCATCGCTCCAGTCATCAATCTTCACCCGCTGCCAGCGCGCGCCGAGGGTCAACAGCAATCGATCATCGAAGAAACCCAACGTGTCCGAGAGTGCCACGCCGCTGAAGCGATTCTCGGTGTAGACCTTGGCGTCCTGACGCGTCGGCCGATTCGGCGTCGGTGTGTCTACCGGGTTGTAGAGGTTGCTGGGCGCCGATGCGTAACGTGCGCCGCCGTTTTCGAAGTCCATATAAAAGTAGCTGGCGGCCAGATTGACCTCATGGCTCACCGGCCCGGTATGAAACCAGTTACGTACACCCGCTGTGGCGGTGCGAACGTTTTCATCACGGGTAAAATCACGCGGTTGCACACTGAAGTCACCGGCATCGTTGGTCACCGAAACTGCATGGCGAAGGAAGTCGTGGTTGCTTTTGCGGGCACCCACGCCGCCGTACAACATCACCGAATCGCTGACATCGAACTCACCATTGAACGTGCCGAAAGTGTCTTTAGTGCGTGCCTGGCTCCACGCTTGCGCATAGTTGTGACGCACATCGTTGGCGCTCGGAACCCGCGCATTGGCGCCGACCTGCACCCTCTCCTGCGGCGCGTCAGTATCACGTTCGGTGTGGCCGACATCGGTGGAAAGGCGCAGACGCTCACCACGAAAATCCAGTCCCAGCACGGCCATGTCACGATCAACACTCTGATGATCCCATTCCGTATCGCCGGACTGTTTGACCCCGTTGAAACGAATACCGAACTTGTTGTCCTCTCCAAAACGCCGTCCGACATCCACCGCTCCGCCCAGTTGATTGTTGGAGGCATAATCGGCGGTCAATGAAGTGATCGGCTTGTCAGTGGCACGTTTGGGCACCACGTTGATCCCGCCACCAACGCTGCCTCGCGGCGATATTCCATTGATCAACTGGCTCGGGCCCTTGAGGATATCCACGCGGTCTGCCATTTCCATGTCGATGGTGTAAGTCGGCAGCACGCCGTAGAGACCGTTATAGGAAACATCGCTATTGAACAGACTCAAACCGCGGATGGTGAATTGCTCATAACGCCCGCCTGCCGGATTTGTTGCTCGAACAGAAGGATCGCTGGCGACCAGATCTCCCAGGGTTCGCGCCTGCAGGTTTTCGATTGCCTCACTGGTGTAGGTGGTCATGCTGAACGGTGTGTCCATGAAATCTTTCGATCCCAGCAGGCCTTGCGAACCACGCCGTGCCACCTGGCCGCCGGCGTAGGTCTCGGCGCTTTGCGAGTCGTTGGCACCGAGGATCGAGGTCGGTGCCAGTTGCAGGCTGCTGCCCTCGGGAGCAGGCGTCAGGATATAAGCCTGATCGCCCACCGCTTGCAGTTGCAGACCGGAGCCCATCAACAACCGGGTAAAGCCCTCCTCCACACCAAACTCACCGGACAAACCATTGCTGTTGCGGCCACTGACCAGCGCCGGGTCTACCGACAAATTGACCCCGGACAGGCCGGCGAAACGCGTCAGCGCGGCGCTCAGACTACCGGCCGGCACTTGATAACTGCGACGCGGTGCGTCATCTGCCCAACTGGACGCAATCAATAACGGGCTGGTGCTCAAGCTCAACAGGAGACTCAACTGCAACAACGGACGCAAACGACTTGGGAATACTGCGGGCATTGGAAGAAGCTCTCGATTTTGTTCACTTATCTGGAATGACCAGCGACGCGAAAAAAAGGGACAGGCTTCACGCAATATTTTTTCGAGCAGTCAGCGTGACCCAGAATCGAGTGCGCGAATGCACCTCCAGCGGCAGACTGGCGGCCAGCAGCGCGAGCACTTTGTCGGTGTCGTCGAGACGAAAACTGCCAGTGACACGCAATGAATCGAGTGCCGGTTCCCAACGCAACAGCCCCGGGCGGTAACGGCTCAGCTCAGCAAGGAAAATCCCCAGCGGCTGGTTTTGTGCGGTCAGCACACCGTCGCGCCAACCGGGCATATTCGCGTCGAAGCCAGATACCGAGCCAGCTCCAGAAGCTTGCAGACTGACCTGTTGACCTTCGCGCAGAACCAGAACCGGCCCGTGCAGCGGTTGCAACTCTACTGAACCGCTGACCACCGAGACATTGCAGTCCCGTTCGTTAAGGCGCACACAAACTTCGCTGCGGCTGACGATGATCCGTCCGTAAGGTGCATTAATAGTCAGGGCCTTGCTGCCGGGGACATTCAGCGCCATTTCACCGCGCACCAGCGTTAACTGACGCGTCGCGAGATCGACATTCACCGCGCTGGCGGTGTTGAGTTGTAACGTGCTGCCATCCGCCAGCGGCATTCGTTTGTGCTCGCCGGTGCCGGTATGCAAATCCGCACGCCAGACATCCAGCGGCAGTTGCCGACTGATCAACCACGCCGCTGGCACCAGCGCTGCCACACCGAGTGCACGTTTGAGTGCAGCCCGACGAGCCGGGTCTGGACGATCCAGCGTAGCCATGGCCAATGCCGATGGCAGCTGGGAAAAACGCTGGCGCAAGAATTGCGCCTTTTGCCAGGCTTTCTCGTGACGGCTGTCACTGTTGCGCCAGCTCAGCAGACGGGCGTGATCTTCCGCATCGGCTTCGCCCGCCTCCAGCAAGGCCAACCACTCGGCCGCCGCACGGGCGACTTCGCGTGCTTCGCTGGTTGGTGCAGCACGCATTACAAGTCCACCAGCAGGCAGTGCTCGTAGGCTTGTGCCATGTAACGCTTGATCGTGCGCTCGGACACATTCAACCGCTCGGCTATCTCGCGATAACCAAGCCCATCAAGCTGACTCAACAAAAACGCTCGACGTACCGGGCGCGGTAAACCGTCGAGCAACTCATCCAGCGCTTGCAGGGTTTCCAGCAACGCCCAGCGCAGCTCCGGCGATGGCACACTCTCTTCAGGCAAGTTCGCCAAGGCGCTCAGATAGGCTTGTTCCAGACTGCGTCGGGTGTAGAAATTGCTCAGCAGGCGTTTACCCACGGTCAGTAAATACGCGCGCGGCTCGCGCATTTCGATAATCGACTGCGAGCTGCACAGCACACGCAGGAAAGTGTCCTGACTCAGATCGGCCGCATCCCAGGCATTGCCCAGTCGCCGCCGCAGCCAACTTTCCAGCCAGCCCCGATGATCACGATACAGCTCGTCCAGGCTGTGCTGCGATGGCGTCGCTGCTTCAATCATGTCAAGAGACCCTGCGCGAAGTAAGAATTCAAATGAGACTGATTCTAATTAACTTGAATCGCGATACAAAGGTCTTTCTGCTCAATCTGACACAGGCGCGGTCAATCGCTTGATCAACCGCGCCCTCCCCTCAATTAATCATCAACGTGTTGTAGTCGGCACTCAGGGTTTCAAGGTGAACCCGATATCGACCGAGCAGTGAAGACAAATCGCTCGGCGCATATTCAGTGTCCTTCAGCCGTGCCACCGCGACAGCAAAGCCCTTCCAGACATTGGCCACCGCCATGACTTCCTCGCCGGCCACCCGCCGTTGACGGCTGATGTCGGCGACCGCATTGGCATCCGACAACACATCTTCAGCCACATCCAGATTGCTGTTGAGTCCATCCATCAACTGGCTGATGGTCTGAATTTCCTTGTCCAGATTGTTGCGGGATGTCGCCAGCTCGCTGTACTTGATGCCATCCGAGATCACCCCCAGCACCTTGCGAACCAGTTCGATGCCCTGCTTCACCGCTTCCTTTTTCGGGTTTTCCATATCGATCTTGTCCAGCGCATCACCCGATGGAATGTAATTTTTGTACATGTCCGCCAGGTTGAACTCGCGAATCACATCCTGTGCCTTGACCAGAATGTCTCGTTGCTCAACGCACGTTGCCTTGTTGGAACTGTGTTCATTGAGCTGCGCGAGTATCCGCGCCTTGCGCTCTTTGGCGACCCGCAACGGTTCGTCGGCTCGTTCTTCGATTTCAACTTTGTAGACGCTGGTCACGTCATATTCCAGACGCTGCGCGCACTCGCGAAACCGGGTTTCGACCCGTTCGAGCATCGCTTCGATGTTGCCTTTGATGTTGCGAATTTCGCCGCCGATCAACGTGCGATCTTCCTGGCTCAGGTCTCCCCTGCCCAATGCTTCGTGCAGTTCGTCGAGCGCGGCGAAGTAGCTTTCTCCTTTCGCATTGCTCAATGCGGTCAGCAGTACCGGGAAAGATTCACGCAGGGCTTGATCGGTGTTATTCAAGTAAGCAGCGATGCGTTGCGCCCGCTCTTGCAAAACATCAGAGCGATCGTTTCTGAAGCGCGCGAGTTTTGAAATATCGCGGATGGTCTGCACGATTTTCTTCGCATCAATGGCTTGAATGTGCACGGTGACGATAGGTGTTACGCCGTTCATGGCAATAATCCTCGAATCAAATGGGCAATCAGTTGAAGGTCTTTTTGTATTCTTCCAATGCATCGTTGAACGTCGCGACCAACTCGCCTGCGGTGTTTTTCACGTCGCGCCAAGGGTCGATCACCAAGGCAAACTCGGCGACAAAAGTGGTCAAGCGCAAAGCGTCGTTGATCCGTTCGAACTGCTGCGAGGAAGAGTCGATCTTGCTGAGCATCGTTTGCCACATCGTATTGAGAATGTTCAGCGCAGCCTCGGCGCCAGCCATGCGGATACCGATATCGCCGAAGTTCGACATCGAACTTTCGATGGCGCTCTGCAAACCTTCCTTGCCGCTGACGGCGATTTCCAACGCGTCGACCTCTTCCTTCAGAGCATTGCGCTCCTTGCGCGCATTCTCGGCTTTGGGGCCGAAAATCGAGCCTGAAATGATCCAGAAAATCGGCAGCCCGCCAGAGAAAGACATACCGACGTAATAGTCGTAGTCCTTGTCCAGTTGGATGATCTGGGCTTTCTTGTCCTTGATCGCCTGTTTGCTGGTGGCAATCGACTCGATCAGATTATTGCGTTCCATCAAGTCGTACTTGCCCTTCACTTCAGACTGCAAACCGAATACCCGTTTGCCGTTCGATAGATCACCGCCAGCCAGTTCGATCTTGAAGTTGGAAATGCGATCCTTGAGCTCTTTGGTCGCGCCTTGTTGCCGCTGAATATCGACTTTCATCAACTTGATGATTTCAGCCACCGCCGAGGCAACTTCACCGTCATCGGATGTATAGGTGATGCCGGCCAGATCATTACCGCTCATTTGCCCGAGGGTGGTTCTGACCCGATCCATGATCGGCATTTCCTTGATTACCGAAATAATCTCGCCGCCGCTGCTGACAATGTTCTTGGCGGCAGATGCCAGATCGATACTTTGCTGGAGGATCTTGCTCTCGACCGCATCCCAACTGGCGGCATGAATCCGGATTTTTTTGAACAGGACCTGAATATCCGCTGGTTCCAGACCGGCCACGTCGATGGTTTTGTACTTGAGATAGGACTCGACTTCAGGCAGTTCACCCGGCAGTGACAAGCCCTTTTTCACGTACTGCTTTATCTTGATCACATCTTCTTTGGTCAATAACCCGGCATCGCGTGCAGCGCCTGGGTATTGCCCGGAGATAAGATGAACGACTGCTTGTGGAAGGTTGTTACTGCTTTCTGTTTCTTTCAATGGAACAGCCATCTTGATTGCCTCTTTTCATGAAGGCCGATACACCCGCTGTACCGGCCCGCAGAAAGCTAGATGACGTTTTTACGCAATTCAAAGAATGGACAAATACTAAGCAGCCGACATAACCAGTTGATTCAAAATCATATTTTATAAAATGACAGTCATCAGGAAACATCGCGCCACATATGCAAGACACGTCCTACACACAGGGCCTACAAACAAGAAAATAAACAATCAACAAACAACGCTTATCGCAATAAAACGCAGGTTGCATAGTGCGTTTTATTTACTCGCACGCTTGAGCGTTTCACTCGGCAATTCATTGAACAGCGCTCGATAGCTGCTGGAAAACCGCCCCAAATGCCAGAACGACCAATGCATCGCCACTTCGGCGACCGTGGTTTCCATCGGCCCGCGTTTGAGCAGTTCACGATGGGCGCTGTTCAACCGGCGCAAACGCAACCAATGGCTGGGCGTCATACCGGTGTAATCCTTGAACGCCTCTTGCAACTGGCGCAGCGAAACGCCGGCAACGTGCGAAAGCTCGAGCAGATTGATGGTGTCTTCCGGAGAATCCGCCGCCCATTCGCCCACGCGTTTCATGATCGTGCGTTCTTCGGTGCGACGCTGCAAACCGCCACGGTCAAGACCTGCACGCGCGTTGTCGAGAAGAAACAGACAATCTTCAAGCAACTGCTGAGTCAGTGCTTCGCGACTGGGCGGATCGAAGGTTTGCGCCAACTGCGTCAGCGTCGTACTCAGCCAGCGGCTGAACAATGCGTTCTGCCCGCAATTGAGCGGCGCCATGAACAGCCCTTCGAGTTTCGCCACGTCTAGACCATGTTGGCGGACGAATTCCGGACCGAACACCACGGCGATTTCCTGGTAGTTCTCCGGGGTGATCCAGATGTTGCGGCTGTCCTCGTTGAGCAGATACAGCGCGTTGTCGCTGCGATCAAAACAGAACGCCAAGGCACCCGATGGCGCGCTGAAATTCTGCTCGACGCGGGTGTTCATCTGCTCTTCATAGACCTCGACACCCTGCAGGTCCAGATAGCGGATCTGCCCGGCGAAATGCCCCGGCGACATCTGCTGGTAATGCTGGACCCAGCCCGGTGTGGCGCGGACTTGCTCGCCGACATCGGCGGTGTTGAACGCTTGAACATGTAGCGGATTGCACGTTGTCATGGGGTGACCTTGCGCACTCTTTTGGTGCGCTTTGGTGCTGCTTAAAGTGGATAGATGGAACTGCAAGGCTCGCCCAAGATAGTCGTCAACGCGCCACAGGGGAAGGGGCGGAAGATGAAACCCGCCCTCCCCGGCGTCTATAAAACCAATAATGAGGTCTTTATGAATGCCCCTTTCGATCAGCTGTTCACTTGGCTGAAAGATCACAAGATTACCGAAGTCGAATGTGTGGTCAGCGACCTGACCGGCATCGCCCGCGGCAAGATCGCACCGACCAACAAATTCCTGCATTATAGAGTTATGATGATGGTGGTTTTTGTTATGATTGTATCTTTATGCGTTGATTTTGTTGTTGTCGTTATCTTT